>JBAQER010000398.1:0-9869 GCA_049286845.1 Bradyrhizobium sp. | reverse complement strand
AGGTTGCGCTCCCTGAGCACGGGCATCGGCGCGTCCTCGTAGCGTTTGACGCCGTCGCGATCGATGACGAAGCTCGGCCGGTAGTTTCTGACCTGCGCGTCCTCGACCATCGCCATGCGGCGATTGTCCAGCGTCAGCCAGTGCCCGTCCAGCCGCACGGCGGCGACGGCGTGATCCTCGCCGCGGATGGTGTCGCGCATGATCACGATGCGCAGGTCGTCGGGGGAGATGCCGGCCCGTTGCAAGGCAACGAATTTGGCGATCGCATAGTCTTCGCAATCTCCGGCGCCGCGGGTCAGGGTCGCGAGCGGCGAACTCCAGACGTCGATCGCGCCATATTGCTCGAGATCGCCCATCGGCCTGATGGCGAGATTGATCGCGCGATTGATCTCGCCGAGCCGGGCGCGGCCCTCGCGGGTTCTGGCGGTCTCGACAATGGCGAGAAATTGCAGCGCGGCCGGAGCGGCGCAGCGATCGGGGTCGCCTTCGCACAGCGCCAGCTGCACCATTTCGTCGTCGAGACGACGCTGGATGCCCAGCCATTTTTCCCGCAGGCCTCCGCCGGAGAGAGCCGAGGCAAACAGCCCGAACGGCTCGGCGGATCGCTCGATCGGATCCGACGCCTGCGATGAATTCAGCGTTGCCGCCGAAAGCTCTGCCGCTGGTCCGATAAAGGCCATGCCCCAGGCAAGTACGACCGCGCGCAGCGCGCGCGAGTGACCGAAAATCCCCATCTGACGCCCCAATGTCCGGGCATCGGCGAGGCCTCATCAGCCAGCTCGTGACCGGATCGTTTCACAGGCGAGGATGGGCGGGGTAGCTTTTAATCTGCTTAAAACCGGGAGCAGCGGGCCGGAAAGCGCGAAACAGGCTGAAATCCTTCTCGCCGATTTGCTGAAAATTTTACGGATCGCTTGGTCCCGGGCCCCGAGCCGGCCCGCAATGGCGCAAGAAGGCACTCTGAGGTTGTATTTGCGGCGATTTCGGCCGGATATGGCTAATTCGGGGAGAATTGCATCGTTCTGTTATCCAGATCACAGTTTTTGCTCTGGAACTGGCGCAGTATTCTCCACCGGGATGCAGGTGGAAAATCATAAGAGTATCGGTGCCGATTTCTATACATAGATCTACGCCAGGGTGGCGAGTTTCTGAATAGAAAGACGCTTGAATACGTGTGGAGTCGATTCCGAATACTTCGCTATCCTGGCGCCTCTCAAGAAGAGGCGTCTGGCGGAGGCTCTGCGGAATAGGATTTGCACAAGCTGGAGATGGTTTCGCATTGTTCCGCGTAGTGATAAGCACGGAACCATACGGAATATTATTTAAGTATTAACCATTTACGGTGTCGCATTGAACTTCGCCGGTAAATTTGGATCGGGCGCTGCGGACACTTTTTCCAGTGTCGCACTCAATACCGACTCGCCGGCGCATCACGGTGGCAGCGACGCCGTCACCATCCCCGATGCACATCTGCTGTTCTCCGGCGACTATTCGCGATCCGGCACCGATCTGATCGTCTCGGATCAGTTCCACCGCGTGGTGGTGCCGAACTACTTCCACGGCGACAAGCGTCCGACGCTGGTTTCGCCCGAGGGCGCGCCGCTCGACCCCGGCGTTATCGAAGCCTTGACCGGGCACGTTCAATACGCACAAGCCTCCGGCACCGCCGCCGCCGGCAAGGTGGTCGGCCACGTCGTCAAGATGACCGGCAGCGCCAGCGTCGTGCGCAACGGCGTCACCGTCACGCTCAACGAGGGCGACAACGTCTACCAGAGCGACGTCGTGCAGACCGGTAGCGGCTCGACGCTCGGCCTGGTGCTGATCGACGGCACGACCTTCAACCTCTCCGCCAGCGCGCGGCTGATGCTGAGTGACCTGACCTACGAGGCGGGAAGCACTTCGAACTCGGCGCTGTTCACGCTGGTGCAGGGCGCGGCGAGCTTCGTCGCCGGTCAGGTCGCCAAGACCGGCGACATGAAGGTCGGCACGCCGGTCGCGACCATGGGCATTCGCGGCACCGCTGTCATCCTCGACATTTCCGCGGTCGACGGCAGGGTGTCGATCTCGGTCGTCGACCAGCGCGACGGTCAGGTTCATGCGGTTCAGGTGTTCAACACCCAGGGGGTCTTGATCGGCACGGTGACCAGCAACGGCTCTACGCTGACGCTGACGCCGGTGGCCAACTTCGAGGTGATCGCGCAGGAGAGCAACAAGACGGTCGCGCAGATTGCGCTGGAGTTCAACGCATTCCAGACCCTCCTGCAGACCTATGACGTCGGCAGGCAGCTATTCCCGAATCTGCCGGAACACACCGATAACGCCAATCCGCAGCAGCCGACGAGGTTTGCCGGCACCCAGATCCAGCCGACCGATTCGACCTCTACCCAATTCAATGTGCCGGTCGGCGCCAACACCGGCATCCCGCTGCCAACCGGCATCGGAACGCCCGTTCAAGTCGTGATCAATTCCGGCTTCGGGCCGACAGGAACGTCGACACCACCGGTGGACCCGATCGTGGTCCAGGTCGTCATTCCTGCCACGCCGCTGCCGTTCGTGGTGACCCCGCCGACCGTGTCCCGCATCTCCGGGAATGGCGGCGACCATTTCGGTCCTGTCATGAGCGCCGACGGGCAGTCCATCGTCTACGACCCCGATGGCTCGATCTTCCTCTACGACCGGCAAAGCAACACCACGATCACGATCGCGCAGGCGGGCGGCGGCTTCACCTACTCCGGCCAGACCATCAGCGCGGACGGCCATTACATCGTTTTCCAGGGCTCGGACGGCACGCAGTCCTACGTCTTCATCTACAACAACGATCCCTCCGATTCGGCGCACTACCAGCAAACGATCCAGCTCGTCGCCGGCGGCGCGCCGGCGGTCTCGGGTGATGGCAGCATCATCGTCGTCGAGCACGGCGGCAACAGCATCGGAGTCTATGACCAGCAGGGCCACGTGCTCGCCACGATCACGCCGGCCGCGATCGGAGAATCCGGATCGGTCTGGCTGCCGGCGATCAGCGCCGACGGTCATTTGATCGCGTTCTGGAGTACCGATGCGTCGACGCCGGGCGGATCCGGCCATCTCTTCACCTATGACCTGTCGACCGGGACGGTAACGGACATCGCAAGCACCGCGACGGATGCCGGCAACAGTGCGGCTTCGTTCAGCGCCGACGGACGCTATATCGTCTATCAAAGCGACGCGCCGGGCGGGCACTCGGAAATCTATCTCTACGATCTCTCCACCGGGCAGGTCGTGTTCCACACTGCCAATGCCTCCGGTGCCAGCTATAATCCGGTGATCAGCCCGGACGGTCATTTCATCATCTTCGCCAGCGACGCGCATCTGACGTCCGGCGACACCAATGCCGTCACGGACACCTATGTCGTGGACGTCAGCGACCCCGGCAACCCCGTCTACCGGCTGGTTTCGAACCTCGCCGACGGAACGCAGCCCGACGCCGCTTCCAACCTGGGCGCGGCGATCAGCATCGGCGGGCTGTACGTCGCGTTCGGCAGCAGCGCCTCCAATCTTTCGCAGGGCGACACCCCCGGCACCGGCGATATCTTCCTCGCCGATTCGACCTCGGGCCACAGCGCAATCATCCGGGAGACGGCGAACTCGCCGTCGATACTCGAGGCGAGCGGCATCATAACGCTGACCGGCGACCACAACGGCGTCACGCTCGGCGTTTCGGATCCGACCGGCAGGTTCACCGCTGAGTTCGACGCCAATGGAAACATCGTATGGCACTTCAGCGAGCCGAGGTCGGATTTCGCCTCGCTGCTGCCCGGCCAGTTCGCGATCCAGAATTTCACGATCACGCTGAGCAACGGCGTCGGCACGACGACGATACCGGTCCGCGTCAGCATCTATGATGCGGATCAGCCGGTTACCACCGTGGTGGCCAATCCCGGCACCATCGCCGGCGACAACGACAGCAATACCCTGACCGGCACAGCCGGCAACGACATCCTCCAGGGCTTCGGCGGCGACGATACCATCATCGGCCTGACCGGCGTCGACCGCGCCGTCTACACCGATGCGACCGGCGGCATCACGGTGGATATGGCTGCCTGGACGGTGTCCGGCCAGGGCGTCGGCATCGACACGCTCACCGACATCGAGGCGATCCAGGGCAGCAATTTTATCGATCACTACTCGGCGGTCGGCTTCACCGGGATCTCCGGGGTGCCGGGCGTGCCCATTGGCTTCAACTCCTTCGAAGGCATGGCCGGCGACGATTTCATCACCGGCAATGTCAATGTGCAGGGCCAGGCGCTGACCCGCATTTCCTATGCCAGCGCCACCGCGGCGGTGACCGTCGATTTCGCAGCGGGCACGGCGATCGGCAATGCTTCGGTCGGATCGGATCATTTTACCAACGTCAATGCGGTGGTCGGGTCCAGCTTCGGCGACACGCTGCGCGGCAGTGACAATCCCAACGGCACCTATGAGCAGTATGACGCCCGCGGCGGCAATGACACGATCGACGGCCGCGGCGGCTACGATTTCGCTTCCTACAACAGCGACCCCGCCACCACTTCGGGCATCACCGTCAATCTTGCCGCGGGCACCGTGGTCGGCGACGCGTCGATCGGCACCGATACGCTGCGCCATGTCGAAGCCGTGCGCGGCACCAACTTCGCCGATACCTACAATGCCATCGGTTTCAGCGGCGGCAGCACCAACGCCGGCTCGTTGGGGACCTTCAACAATTTCGACGGTGCGGACGGAAACGACAGCATTTACGGCAATGGCAACACCCGGATTCAATATTCGAACGCGACGGCCGCCGTGCTCGTCGACCTCGCCGATACCTGTGCCGGTGGCACGGGAGTGGCGCGGGACAGGGCCGACGCGCTAAACCACACCAACTTCGATCTGGCGTCGGTCGGGATCGACACCATCCATGGCGGCGTCAATGCCGTGATGGGTTCGATGTTCGGCGACAGCCTTCTGGGCAGCGCCAACAACGAAAACTTCCAGGGCCTCGGCGGCGACGACTTCATCGACGGCCGCGGCGGCTTCGATACGGCCCAATACGGCAATCTGACCTACACCACCGGCGGTGTCAGCGTCGATTTCGTTCACGGCCTCGTCACCGGCGATGCCTCGATCGGCACAGACACGCTGCGTTCGATTGAAAGCGTGCAAGGTACCAACTTCAACGACACCTTCGACGCCACGAACTTCGGCGCCGCCGGTTATCTCAATCCCTTGCTGTTCAACGTCGGCAACAACGGCACATATAACCAGTTCGAGGGATGGGATGGCGACGATCAGATCACCGGCAACGGCAACACCACCATTCTCTACGTCAATGCCGGCGCCGGCGTAACGGTCGATCTCGCCGCGGGCACCGCGCACGGCACCGCGCCCGGCGATCTTGCCAACGTCGGACAGGACACCATTATCGGTGTGAACTCCGTCGTCGGCAGTAATTTTGGCGACGTTCTTCTCGGCAGCGACAACGCCCCGGAAACGTTCGAGCAGTTCAACGGCCTCGGCGGTAACGATACGCTCGACGGCCGCGGCGGAACCGACATGTTGATCGGCGGCAGCGGCGCGGACACTTTCGTCTATGCCGCCGGATACGGCGCCGACACCATCGCCGACTTCCACCACAGCGACGGCGACCGAATCGACCTGACCGGCGTGCCGGGCATTCACTCGCTTTCCGATGTACTGGCAGTCGCGGTGACCGAAGCGGGTAATACCCTCATCGATTTCGGCAATGGCGACACGCTGGAACTTACCGGCGTTTCGACCTTGGTCGAGAGCGATTTCGTGTTCGCCGCTGGACCGAACGACCCGCCCGAGCTCAGCTTCGCGCCGACCTATCTGCACTTCGATGGCAGCACGCTCGCCAGCGGCCCGGTGGCCACCACGAATGTCGGCAATGGCGCGGACGGCGTCACGCTTGCAGGCTGGGTGAACTGGGACGGAACCGGCAGCGGCGCGCAGCTTCTGTTCTACAACGGCAGCACCTCGGATTCCGGATTCGGTCTCGCCGGGATCGTGACCCCGCAAGGTCTCATGCTGCACATCCAGCATGGCGGGATCGATGGTAACGATACCGGAATTACGATTGCAGCCGGCGAATGGCATCAACTCGCGTTGACGCATGTCAACGGAACCTTCACGCTCTATGTCGACGGCACGGCCGAATATTCGCTCCAGCAGAACGTAAATGACATTCCGGGTTCATACGACTACCCGGATCTTACCATGATCGGCGGCGTCACAGTCGAGGGCGCCGCCTTCCAGGATGAGGGCTTCCACGGTTCGATCGCCGATGTGAGCGTTTGGAATGTCGCGCTGGACCAACCCCAGGTTCAGGCGACGCTGTTCACGTCGCTGTCGGGCAACGAAAGTGGCCTGGTCGCCTATTTCCCGCTGAATGACGGGAGCGGAGCGATCGCAACCGATCTGGTGAACAGCGCGGGAAATCTGACGCTGCTGGGAAATCCGGACTGGACCGTCAACAGCAGCGACAACTGGCTCGACAATGGCGCGACGATCAACGAGGACACCTCGCTGAGGTTGACCTCGCTGTCGGTGTTTGACGCCGACGCCGCCAGCGCCCAGATATCGGTGACGCTCAGCGTGCAGCACGGCACGCTCGCGTTCGATAACGCAAACGAACCCGGACTGACCGGGGATCTCGACGGCAGCGACGGGACACTTTCGCTGACCGGCTCGCAATCGGCCATCAATGCCGCGCTGGCACATGGTGTCGTCTATACGCCGGACCCGAATTACAATGGTTCGGACACGCTGACCATGACCGCGGACGACCATGGCCACAACGGACCGGGCGGCGCGCAGTCGGCGACGCAGCAGTTCGATATCAACATCACGCCGGTCAACGACGCGCCGCCGACGGTCGATGGCGACATGGCGATCGCGGTCGTGAGAGGCAGCAGTGTCGAGCTCACGACGGCTGACCTCAATGCCGTCGATCTGGATAGCGCTCCGGCGAGCCTGATCTTCACCGTTGTCGAATCCAGTCACGGCCATCTGGCCTATTCGGATACGGCGGCGACCATCGCGCCCGGAGATCATTTCACGCTCGGAGACATTCAGGCCCACAGGATTCTCTTCGTCGCGGATGACCCGGGTTATGCGGGCGCCGGCGGCGTCGCGCTCACTCTGTCCGATGGCGCCAGTCCGGACCGAACGGTCTTTGTCGGCGCCAGTATCGTGGATGCGCAGTTCACGGTGCTGACCGTGAACGGATATGATTTCGATCAGGACGATCCGATCGGCGCCATGGGTCGCGGCGACGTGGTGCCTGGCACTGACCCCATCCATTCCTTCAGGATCGTCAATGTTCTGGAGAATCGCGATTTCATCTTCTCCGGCACGGACTTCACCTATGACGGCAACAACGTCCTGACCGGCGGCACCATCACCTTCATCCAGGAGGTGACTCACGACAACCAATCGCCGCTTGCGACCTTCAGCATGCATGTGCCTGCCGCCGACTGGTACCACGCCGTGGTTGCGCAGTCGAATGGCGACCAGGGCCCGATCGAGGCGCTGGTCAGTCAGTGGACCTTCAGTTTTGTCGGCAATGCCGGCGCCGATGCCTTCTTCGCCGGCGACGTCAACGACATCTTCACCGGCCGGAGCGGCAACGATACGCTCGGGGGCGAATCCGGCTATGACCGCGCCAATTATGGCGGCGCGACAGGGCCGATCAATGTGCAACTCGCCGACGGCACCGTGACCGGAGACGGCTCGGTCGGCGCCGATACGCTGCAGTCGATCGAATTCGTCACCGGCAGCAACTTCGACGACACCTTCGATGCGACTGGTTTCGACGCCTCCAGCGCCAATGCCGGCAGCACCATCGCATTCAACGTGGGTGGCACCTTCAACGAGTTCGAAGGCCGTGGCGGCAACGACACCATCACCGGCAACGGCGACACCCGCATCTCCTATTATCATGCCACTTCCGGCGTCACGGTGACGTTTGATGGCTGGGTCGGGCAGGGCGCTTCCGGACATGCCACCGGCGACAGCTCGGTCGGGACCGATACCTTCACCGGCGTGTCGCGCGTGCGCGGCTCCTTCTTCGACGACACGTTCTTCGGCAGCGACAATCCCTCCGGCACCGCCGAGAATTTCGAAGGGCTCGGCGGCCACGATGTCATCCACGGCGGTGTCGGATTCGACCGCGCCGTCTATCGCGGCGCCTTCATCGGAACCGGCATCACCGTCGACCTGGCGGCGGGCACGGTGACCGGCGGGTCCGACGTCGGCTCCGATCTCTTGGATTCCGTCGAGGGGATCACAGGTACGGATTTCGCCGATGTCTATAATGCCGTCGGGTTCTCAACCAGCAGCGCCAACGCGGGCAACACGCAGGTTTCGGCCACCAACGCGACCGCTACGGATTTCAACGAATTCGAAGGCGCCGGCGGCGATGACACCGTCATCGGCAACGGCAACACCCGCATCGCGTTCTACAACGCGACCGGCGGGGTGGTGGTGACGCTCGGAGACAATACCGACCCGAACGCCGCCACCAATCACGGCAGCGCGGTCGGGGCATCCAGCGGCGTCGACGATATCGTCAGCGGTGTCACCCGGGTGCGCGGCTCGGAATTCAACGACATCATCACCGGCAACAGCGCGAACAACACCCTCGAAGGCCGGGCCGGGAATGATGTGCTCGGAGGTCTTGGCGGTAATGATGTGCTGACCGGCGGGACCGGGGCGGATATTTTCGTTTATGACGCTGGCGGCGGTAACGACCGCCTCACCGATTTCAATCGCTCCCAGGGTGACCGGATCGATTTGCGGCTGGCGGGGATCAGCGGGATTGGATCCGGAAGCGGGCTGGCCACGCTTACGACGGGTACTTTCAATCCGGGCAACGGTGAGTTCACGGCAGGCTTGGGCAGCGACACCAGAATTACCGGCTTTGGTTCCGGAAACTCGATCGTTGTCCAAGGGATGGTTGGCTTGCAGGCCAGCGATTTCATCTTCGTCGGCCAGGTCGCCATCACGGTGCAGACGCCGGATGGTTATGACTTCTCCACGCTGTATGACGACCTGGCGGCCAGCGCAGTAAAGCCGGCGAACGACGATACGCACATTTTCGCGGTCAATACGGCGAGAGGAATCACGTTCGAACTGATCGGCACCGGGTTTACCGACCAGAACGGCGGCACGGTCACCGCGATCAATATCCTGAATACGACCGATCCGGCCCAGACCACGCAGGATCATGTTCTGGTCAATACCAACGGCTGGAATATCAATCCGACAGCTCTATTCACCGCCATTGGCGCCTATCAGGCCAATCACGCCCACACCGCAGAGCTCGACGCGATTTTCAACGCGGTGAGTTACAGCGCCGTCGGCAGCGCCGGCTTCGCCGACAACCATAGCCAGCCGCAAAATGGCGCGGACGTCTTCTTCGGCGGCAATCAGGCCGATGTCTTCAATGGCATGCCCGGTCCGTTCGGTCCCGGCGATCCCGGCAGCGACACGGTGGATTACTCCCACGCGTCGTCGTACGTGAGCGTCAATCTGTTCTCCGGCGCTACCAGCGGCGTCGCCGCCGCGGGTGACGTCTACATCTCGATCGAAAACTTGCGCGGTACGGCCCACAACGATTGGTTGACCGGCGACGGTCAGAACAACGTGATCGAAGGAGGCGACGGGAATGACACCCTCGATGGCGGCGCCAACGGCTTCGGCGTCGATATCGTCAGCTACCAGCACGCGATCTCGGCGGTGACGGTTGATCTGAGTATCGTCGGCCAGTCACAGGATACGCAGGGTGCGGGCTCGGATACCCTGTCCAGTTTCGAGGGCATTCGCGGCTCGGCCCACAATGACACCCTGAC
>JBAQER010000397.1:0-3015 GCA_049286845.1 Bradyrhizobium sp. | reverse complement strand
GTTCGGCACGGTGCGCGGCCGGGTCGGCTACGCCCTCAACAACATCCTGTTCTTCGGCACCGGCGGTCTGGCGTTCGGCGAATTGCGCGGCGAGACCTTCGGGCTGTCGGAGACCCATACCAACGCCGGCTGGACGGTGGGCGCCGGCGCCGAGTTCGGCCTTGCCCAGAACTGGAGCGCCAAGATCGAATATCTCTACGTCGATCTCGCCAACTCAAACTTCACCATCACCGGGGCGTCGAACGGATATCGCTTCGGCCTGGTGCGCGCCGGCGTGAACTATCACTTCTAAACAAGAACACTGGACCATCTTAACCTCCCGGCCGCTTGCAGCGGCCGGGATTTTTTTGTGCGGTCCTGCGATGAGTGTTTCCGTCATGGCCCGGCTTGACCCGGCCTGACCGGGCCATCCGCGTCTTCGAGATACACGAAAAGAAAGACGTGGCTACCCGGGACATCTGCGCGAAGACGCGCGGAGCCTGTCATCGGGCCGCGCTACGCTTTGAACGCGGCGTTAGGAAATCACGAGGTTGACCGCCTTCGGGCCCTTGCCCTTCTTGTCCGGCTCGACCTCGAAGGTAATGCGCTGTCCTTCGGTCAGATCCTTCAACCCGGCCCGTTCCACTGCGGTGATGTGCACGAACACATCGCGTCCGCCGTCATCGGGCTTGATGAAGCCATAGCCACGTTCTCCGTTGAAGAACTTGACCGTACCCGTCATGGCCATCGGGAAACTCCTCCCCCGTATTGCTCCAGCCGCTGTGCGCGTCTGGCGCGCAACGGCCCGACCGGACATTCGCTGCCGGAGAGCTTGGCCACTTGCGGATTAGGCCGTCACGCCGATCCGTCTTGGCATTCTACGAGGCCTTGTCACTCCGCCGCTTCCATTCGCGAAAGCGGAACGTAAGCCAGTCCCTGTAGGGCGGAGCATAATATAGTTCCCCGCAAATTGCCTACCGTTCTGATTGGACTATTGCGGGTAGCCGTTCGCCGCAGCCCCGGGGGCCTCGGGCCTACGGTTTGGGTACCTCCAGCCGGAAGCGGCCGGCGCCGCCTTGGCCGAGCGGCTTTTCCAGTTCGGGAAGGATCGCCTTCAACTCGCCCATCAGCGTCCATGGCGGGTTGACCATCAACAGGCCGGTCGAGGTCAGGCCGCCGCCCGCGACCTGCGGCGCTACGCTGAATTCCAGCCGCAGGCATTTTCCCGGCGGCGCTGTGGAACTGGCCACCCCGGCGACATGCCGCGCCAGTTCGTCGGTGGCGCGGCGGCTTTTCACCGGATACCACAGCAGGTAGCTGCCGGTCGGCCACTTCGCGAAGGCCCCGGCGAAGCCGTCGGCCAGCCGTTCGAACTCGTCCTTTGCCTCGAAGGGCGGGTCGATCAAGATCAGCCCGCGCCGCTCCTTCGGCGGCACGAAGGCCGGCAGCGCCATCCAGCCGTCGAGGTCGACCACCCGGGCCTGGGTGTCGCGCCGCAGCGCCTCGATCAGGCGTTTGCGCGCCTTCGGTTCGACCTCGCAGGCGGTCAGCCGATCCTGCGGCCGCAGCAGCGCCCGCGCAATCAGCGGCGAGCCGGGATAGGCCACGAGGTCGCGCTGCGGATTGAAGGCCCTGACGATGTCGAGATAGGGCTTGATCAGCGGCGCGGTCGTTTCCGAGAACCGCGCCTGCATGATGCGCGCAATTCCCGTGGTCCACTCGCCGCCGCGGCGCGCTTCCTCCGAGGTGAGATCGTAGACGCCGGCGCCGGCATGGGTGTCGATGACGCGAAACGCGGCCGGCTTTTCCTGCAGATAGGTCAGCATGCGCACCAGCACGATGTGCTTGATGACGTCGGCGAAGGAGCCGGCATGAAAGGCGTGGCGGTAGTTCATGGCAGAGGGGTTACGACATCAGGCGACGAAAGTAACCCACGTCATTCCTCAGCCGCCTCGCATCGGCGGCATCACCACCTCGTCGCGGCGGCAGGCGCGGCGATCGGTCTCCTCACAGGCGCGGAACTGCAGATCCTTGCTCATGCAGATGCGCACCTCGCTGAGCCGCCTCTTGCCGCAGACCACCGCAATCGCGGAGGCGCTCAAGCCCGGATTGACCTTGATGAAGGCTTCCTCGACCTCGGCCGGTGCCAGGGTCTTCTCGGCGGCCAATTCGAGATATTCCGGCGGGATCTTCACGGCGGCCCGGGCCTTGCGGATGGTCTCGAAATAGGCCCGCGCGCCGAGCCCGGAGCAGGTGCCGTGCTTGTCCCATTCGGCAAAGATCAGCCCCGGCGCCGGCATCACATCCAGCATCGACGTCATGATATTGCGATCGAGCCGCGGCGACGGCCGCAGGCAATAGTTGGGAAAGCCGCGCTCATATTGCGGCCACAACCCGTGGACCACGAAGGCATAGGGCCGGCCGCACTGGATCTGCTGCGAACGCCCGTTATTGCCGCGCTCGGCCGCTTCCTCGCAGTAGGAGGGCGACCAGGACAGCGACAGCACGTAGAAATCGAACTCGCCGGGGGCATTCTGGCGGCGATCCTGCGCCGAAGCCGGTCCCGCGATGCCGGTCAGCGTGGCCGCGGCAAACAGGCCCAATGAGATCAAAAGCCGGGAAATCCAAATCCCCGAAGGACGAAACATGGCGACGCTCCCATACCCAAAACCGCCCGGGAGCCTAGCAGGCGATCGGAACATTTCAAGAACAAAATAAGGAAGGTTAGCTGTGGGCCGCTCTCAAAGGGGCCAAGCGGGCCCGGAAAGGGCGCCCGACTCAGGGCTTGGCGGCCTTGCAGCTCGGGTTATAGGCCCAATTGCGGTCGAGCCCGGTGACGCACCATTCGACGCCCTGGCCGAAGCCGGCAAACCCGCCGTCCTCGATGATCGAGTAGTGCACCTGGCGCATCTTGCCGTCGCTCAGCATCACATCGGCGCTGCAATAGCGGCGCGGAATGTTGTCGGACTGCCAGGGCCGGAACGCGGTTTCATGGACCTGGCCGTAGGCGGTGATCCGCAGCGACGAGTTCCAGTA
>JBAQER010000396.1:0-8109 GCA_049286845.1 Bradyrhizobium sp. | reverse complement strand
CCATCGTCCAGGGCGAGGACGAACTGGCGTCGATCGGCATGGTGATCGGCGCGTCCTGGAACGGCGCGCGTGCTTTCACCGCCACCTCCGGCCCCGGCATCTCGCTGATGACGGAATTCATCGGCCTGTCCTACTTCGCCGAAATTCCGGCGGTCATCATGAACGTGCAGCGCGCCGGTCCCTCCACCGGCATGCCGACGCGCACCCAGCAATGCGACATCATCGCCTGCGCCTATGCCTCGCATGGCGACACCAAGCACGTGCTGCTGTTTCCGGAAGATCCGGCGGAGGCCTTCGAATTCGCGGCGCACGCCTTCGATCTCGCCGAGCGGCTGCAGACCACGATCTTCGTCATGCTCGACCTCGACATCGGCATGAACCACCGGCTGTGCCGGCCGCTGAAATGGGACGATGCAAGGCAGTATGACCGCGGCAAGGTGATGACCGCCGAAATGCTCGACGACGGCCGCGACTTCGGCCGCTATCTCGACGTCGATGGCGACGGCATCCCCTACCGCACCTATCCCGGCACCCACCCGACCAAGGGCTCGTTCTTCACCCGCGGCACCTCGCGCGACCGTTATGCGCGCTATTCCGAGGAAGGCTCGGTCTACGCCGACAACATGCAGCGGCTAGTGCGCAAGTTCGAGACCGCCCAGGACATGGTGCCGCGGCCGCTGCAGGCCAACGCCGCCAAGCCCACCAAATACGGCGTGATCTATTTCGGCTCGACCGCGCCGGCCATGGACGAGGCGGTTGGACTGTTGGAGGCGAACGGGCATCAGCTCGACCGCCTGCGGATCCGCGCCTTCCCGTTCCATTCCAGCGTCGCGAGCTTCATCGCCGACCACGACTTCGTCTATGTGGTCGAGCAGAACCGCGACGCGCAGCTGCGCTCGCTGATCGTCAACGAGAACGGCATCGATCCGGTCCGGCTGGTTCCGATCCTGCACTACGACGGCACGCCGATTACCGCGCGCTTCATCGCCGGCGCCATCGGCGACCATCAGGACCAGCTCAAGCTGACCCCGCTCCGCAAGGTGAAGTCATGACCTATATCGCCAAGCCGAAATTCCATCATCCCGGCCTGCCCAAGAACGATCTCGGCTTCACCCACCGGGATTACGAGGGCAAGATCTCGACGCTGTGCGCCGGCTGCGGCCATGACTCGATCACCGCCTCGATCATCGAGGCCTGTTTCGAGTTGTCGATCGAGCCGCATCGCGTCGCCAAGATTTCCGGCATCGGTTGCTCGTCGAAGACGCCCGATTATTTCCTCGGCAATTCGCACGGCTTCAATTCGGTCCATGGCCGGATGCCGTCGGTGCTGACCGGCGCCAATCTCGCCAACCGCGACCTGATCTATCTCGGCGTCTCCGGCGACGGCGATTCGGCCTCGATCGGCTTCGGCCAGTTCGCGCATTCGATCCGGCGCGGCGTCAACATGACCTATATCGTCGAGAACAACGGCGTCTACGGCCTGACCAAGGGCCAGTTCTCGGCCACCGCCGATCGCGGCTCGAAGTCCAAGAAGGGCGTGACCAATACCGACAACGCCATCGATCTCGTGGCGATCGCGCTGCAACTCGGCGCGAGCTTCGTGGCGCGCGGCTTCTCCGGCGACAAGACCCAATTGGTGCCGCTGATCGCCGCCGCGATCCAGCACAAGGGCGCGGCGTTCATCGACGTAATCAGCCCCTGCATCGCCTTCAACAATCACGCCGGCTCGACCAAAAGCTTCGACTACGTGCGCGAACACAACGATGCGGTGAACCGCCTCGACGTCATCACCAGCCGCGACCCGATATCGGTGGACTACGCACCGGGCACGGTGCAGGTGGTCGAGCAGCACGACGGCTCCAGGATCGCGTTGCGCAAGATCGATGCCGATTACGACGCGCACGATCGCGGCGGGGCGATGACGTTCCTGCAGAAGCACGCCGCCAAGGGCCAGATCGTCACCGGGCTATTGTACGTCGATCCCGAGTCGGACGACCTGCACAGCCATCTCGACACCGTGGAAACGCCGCTCAACACGCTCGAAGCAAAAGACCTTTGCCCCGGCTCCACCGCGCTCGACAGGATCAACGCCAGCCTGCGCTAGGGCAAATCGGACGCGCCGGCGTGACGCTTGTCGACGTCGCCTCCGACGAGGCTGCCCATGCGGCGGTCCGCGCAAAGGCGACGTCGTGATGTGGGACAATCGCGCCACCATGCATCGCGGACGGCCGTGGCCTGCGCCCGAGCCGCGCCTGATGATCCGCACCACAATCTCCGCGACCGAAGCGGACGGTGTCGGATCGATGCGCCCGCCGTCGTCGCAGGCGGCGAACTAGCGGCGGCGACGTGCGCACTCAAGCGCCGGCGTGAAATCAGCTGCAGGCTCAGGGTGCGTAGGAAATGTTCAAAATGATTTCCGTGTCGAATTTAAACGTCGGAAGAATCGCGCTTCCGTCGTGGGTCGTGGCAAAATGCTGCAGCACTTTATCTGCGACGTGTTCTTGGTCCTTGCCAAATGGGATTTGGATCGCGCGTGCACCAAAATCCGTCGTGGCGATCTCGTCGGCGACGAACCATCCCCGGTAGCTCTTTCCCCAGAGCCCGATGGAGATTTGCCGGTTGTGATCGTCGATCGCCTGCAGGCCAGTCTGGGTAATCTCGCCCAATGGAAGCATGTTGATGTGATCGCCGGTATTAAACGAGGGCCTTCGGATCCACCAGAGATCTCCGAGCTGCGCATTCGACTGATACAGTTCAACCCGGAAAAAGCCCGATCCGTCGTCCCCTGAGACGCCATCGTTCCCGATGTGCAACTCCTTCCATTGCAGCTTTACGTTCCTTCGCAGGGTCGTAAACGGGAATTGCCTTTGTTCCCACGCGCCTGAAGTATCCTGAACCCTGACGACGCAGAAATAGCGCTGTCCGGGATCGAGCGGGGTGACATTGAAGTCATGGATTTTCCTGGGGGCGTCCCAGACCTTGCCGGTCATGCTGGAATTGAGGACTAGCGCATCCGCGATGTGAAGCTGCCCGATCGCGTCGACGACAGGCGCTTTTCTGCCGATCTCCATGGTGGCGAAGGTGGGGGAACCCGTTGCAATTTTCCGGACGTAGAACGTTCCGCCAACCGTCTGCTGGTCAGGCAGTCCTCCGTCAGTGATGAGTGTGGACGGTTCGGGCAGAATCGCAAATACGGTCAACGCAGCCAGTACCGGGCTTTCATTGTGGCGATCATTCGGGTCAGCGATCCCGTCCTCGAAGAACATCAGCGCTTCGTAGATCCCGCCCGGCTTCAGGGAAACCTTGTAGTTTCCCGCCAAAGGTGGCGACGTCAGCGGTCGTTGGGTCCAGGGGGCGGACTGATTGAATCTCTCGTAGATTTTGACACGGACGTTCGGCGATCCACTGTTCCAAGTGATTGTGGTCGATGCAGAACTTCCGAGCGGGACAATGATGGGAGATTGCGATGCAACTAGGGTCGCCATGATAACTCCTTGGGTTGCAATGATGTTGCGAAGCCGAACGTCAGTCTGCCGACACGCGTCGGGAGGAAATACCTTTCCGCGCAGAAAATGAATCAAAGCCACTCACCGTCAGACTGCGACTCCGAAGGTCGATTTAATTTGATTGAGACAGATTGTGTCTAATTATCCGGAGGATTATGGCGGCAATTGCCGAGGCAAGATGCCGTGCTGATGCAACGCAGCGATATGGCGCTCAGATGCCGGCGCAAACTCGCCGAAAGCCGTGCGCGAACTCCGCTGCTGACCCAGCGCTTCCAGAAATAGAAGTCGCGTCAAACTGTGGCCTCGCGTTCGATCTTGTCCGCAAACGTTTAAGGCCGGCGCAAATGCGCCGGCCTTAAGATGTCCCGGGAAGCGATCTTGGCCCGGTCAGATGCCGCGTCCCCAATAGCCGCACCAGCGGTGGATATTCCACTCGATATTCTGCTCGTAGCCGGTCAGCGTACCGTACTGCGGCAAGCGCACCTCCTTGACCGCCGGATCGAAGCATTTGCCGGCGTCGGAGGCCTTCTTCACCTCGGCCGACATGTCGGTCATGAAGGCTAGCTGCTTCTCCATGTCTCCGCGGGTGCCGAGCCGGCCGCCGGGCCCGGGATGGCCGGGTATCTGACGCTCCCACTTCAGCGCCAATGTGCGCTTGAGCGAGGCTTCCCATTCGGTCGGATAGGAATCGTTGACCGCGAGCCGCGACGGCACCGCGCCCAGCACATTGAAGTCGACGGCGAAGATGATCTTCTCCTTGGGAAGAAACATCACCAGCGACGAATCGGAATGATTGCGCCCGGTGTCGACCAGTTCCAGCGTGGTGCCGCCGAGCTTGATGATGCGCCTGCCGGTCACGGCCTCGTCGGGAATGACGACGTTGGGGGCTTTCAGCGCCGCCAGCCGCTCCCTGGCGCGCTTGTGCGCGACCACGACGGCGCCGGCATCCTTGAACCCCTTGCCGCCCGCAATGTGATCGTAGTGGTGGTGGCTGTAGATCAGATACTTGACCGGGGTCTTGGTGATCTTGCCGATCTCTTCGAGATAGGTCTTCGCCGCCTGTGGCCGGCCATAGCTGATCGGATCGGTGGCGATCACGCCCGCCGGCGTGACGATGAACATGGCCTGATGGTTCTGATAGCGGAAGATATAGACGTTATCGGTGCCGTCGACCTTGGTGGTCGCGAACAGCGGCGCCGCGGCGGGTGCCGGAGCCGGCGTCTGGGCCAGCGAAATGCCGGAAATACCCGTTGTTACCACCGCGACGAGAGACGTGATCAGCGCTTTCTTGTGCATGTTGCGTTCCTCCCTGCCCGTGTAACCCCGCGAGCCCGCCGGCATTCCGGGCGACCCTTGGCGATTCATTGGGGTTATTGAACGTCCCCCGCACCTGCCGCGACCAAAGCATCGACGCGGCATGCCCGGAACGCAACGCCCCGCACTGCGTCAAAATGGCTTGCCCGGCGACCGATGGATGGATGGATGGCTATGGCCGCGAATATCAGGAAGCGATGCTGGATCGTCACGCTGACCGCCGCCGTTGTTGCGGCCGTCTCGAGCGCTGGCGTCGCCACCGGCCACGCCGCGGAGGAAGGCATCGACAAGGCAAAGGCCGAAGCGTTCGACGTCAGGGTGTTTGCCAAGCCAACCGGCAAGAAGGCCCATGCCTGCTTCGTCCGCCGCTACGATCCCGAGCATCTGGCGCGGCATCCGCTCCAGAGGGTCCAGGCGATGAAGCTCTTGATGACGGCCGAGATCCCGCCGGACGAGAACACCACCAATTATTCGTTCCGCCTCGGCGTCAAATATCGCCATCGCGCCGGCGATTTCGATTCCAGCGGCGGTTGCGGCCATGTCATCGCCGAAGACGCCGGCCATGAGATTCGGTTCGGCTGCGGGGTCGATTGCGACGGCGGCGGCATCGTCGTGGCGATGTCGAAGGACGACAGGTCGGCGATCATCCGGCTCGAACGGGTGCGGATCTGGCAGAACAACAAGCCCGACGAAGAAGCCGAGGATTCGCTGGTGGCCGGTGCCGACGACAAGATATTCCGGCTCGACCGCGTCGAGGTCCGTGAATGCGCGTCATTGGTGACCGACCGCAAGGAACTTGCGGCCATCAGGCACAAATAGCGGGCGCGCCGACAACCACCGGGGGACGCGCAGGATGGAGGATGCCATGCATCGACGCAGTATGTTGTGGGGAGCGGTCTCTGCTCTTGGCGCGGCCTTCGCCGCATCGCGCGCGAACGCCGCCGCTGACGCCGCATCTCCGGCCAAATTGAAAGTAGTCTACCACCTCAACGACCTCGACAAGGTCTCGTTCGTGCTCGGCAACATCCAGAATCATTTCGACGGCGTCGGCGGCCCCGACCACGTCATCATCGCACTCGTCATCCACGGCCAGGCGCTGCGGGCGTTTCACTCGGCCTCCGCGAACCCCGATATCACCCGGCGCGTCGGCCAGTTTTCCAGGGCCGGGCTCGAACTCGCGGCCTGCGGCAACACCATGAAATCGCAGAAGGTCGAGCTGAAGGACTTGCTGCCGGGTTTCATCAGCGCGATCGGGGTGGTGTGGTCTGGATCGCGGAACTGCAGTCGCAGGGCTATATCTATCTGCGGCCGTGAATGGCATCCTGGCGTGGTTACGAACGGGCCCGGTGCGGTCACCACCTATCGATCGACGACTTGCCCAAAACGGAAATAGACATCGGCCTTCATTCCGACCATCAGCTCTCCCGATCCCGTCAGCTTGACCATTACTTCCGCGATATTCACATCGGTCTGATTGCGCGATCCGGAAGGCTCGAGGCGGCCGGGTTCGACGAGCGGCGCGATCGAAGAGACAATTCCCTCGAACTCGCGACCCGGAAACGCCGCAGCCCGTACCGATACCGGTTGCTTCACCTTGACGGATCCGAGGTCGCGTTCGTCCAATTCCGCACGCAGGCACAGGGCCGAGAGATCGGCGAGCTGCAGCGGTGGCTGCGGCGAACCCGGTGAAACAAGCTCGCCTGCCCGCACATTGACCTGGAGCACGGTGCCGTCGATCGGCGTGCGCACCGTCATCTTGTCGAGGGCGGATCGCGCCACCGCGTGTTCCGAGCGGGCGATACTGAGCTGTCCCTCGAGGATACTGGGTAGAGGGCGGTCCTCCTCGGTTGTCTGGAGCTCCTCCTGGCGTTTGGTCAACTCGGCCTGGGCCCGCGCCAGTGCCGAGCGGGCCGTGGTCAGACTGTCGTCCGGCCCGCCCTTGGCTCGCCATTCGGCAGCCGCGCGATCGACGATGGCGCGCACGTCATACACCGCCTGTTCGGCATCGGCCACGGCATCCCTTGCCTTGCGTCGCGCGTTCGCGCTGCCGCTTGCCGACCTTTCATCGCGTGCGCGCTTGCGCAGCGCGACTTGCGCTTCGGCGGCGGCGAGCCGCGCGACGAGTTCACCGTCAGCGAGATGGATCAGCGGTTCGCCGGCAAAAACCTTGTCATTGGCCTTCACCAGCACCTTGTCGACCACCGCCGTGACGTCAGTCGCGACCTTGATCTGACCGGAACAGGATTCGACGCGACCGGGCGCAACGGCCTGCCATCGCTTGTCGTCGGGTGAGGCGATCGTGACACCGCTGGCCGCCATCAAGAATCCTGCAGCGATGACCAGCTCAGCGATCGCAACCAAGGCCCTGCGGCGTTTCGACATGGATAATCGTCCCCGATGACATTCACATGCAATCATTGCAGCTCCGCGCCGGGGCGCTCCTCCCGGACAATCCGCCCGTCTTCGATATGGACGACCCGATCCGCCAGCGGCAACAGCCGCGGATCATGCGTCACGATCAGCACCGCGCGCCCTTGTTCCCGGGCTATTCCGGCCAGAATCTTCATGACCGCCTGGCCGTTCTCGCCATCCAGGGCGGCGGTTGGCTCATCTGCAAGAATGATAGACGGATTTCCGACGATGGCGCGAGCAATCGCAACGCGCTGCTGCTCCCCGCCGCTGAGTTCGCGCGGAAACGCCTTCAACTTGTGCGGCAGTCCGACCCTGGCCAGGGCTTCGCGTGACTTGGCCTTTGCACGTCTGGAACGTTCGCCGCGTATATCCAGGGCCAGCCGGACATTGTCGGTAGCGGACAGCGTCGGAAACAGATGAAACGACTGGAAGACGAAGCCGACATGCTCTCTCCTGAGAAGTGCGAGGTCCTCGGGTTCGGCGCCGGCGGTTGAACGCCCGCGGAGACGAACCGTCCCTTCCGTTGGCGTCAGCATACATCCGAGTATCGACAGCAGGGTCGTCTTGCCGCTGCCGGAAGGTCCCATCAGCAGCGTCAGTTCGCCGCCATTGAGCGCCAGGCTTACGCCCTTGAGTGCGGCCACCTTCGCAGCGCCGCTGCCAAGGTCCTTCGACACATTCACCACCTCGAGCAAGGAATCTGTCATCGCGTGAACACCATGACCGGGTCGATGCGGGTGACTTGAATGATCGCGGCAATGGCCGAGCCGACGCACATCACGATGGTAAGCAGAAACAGCCCGGCCATCAATCCGGGAGTAATGACGATCGGCAACGCAGTGGCCGCAGTCAGCTTCACGATGGCCTCGCCGACAAG
>JBAQER010000395.1:0-7144 GCA_049286845.1 Bradyrhizobium sp. | reverse complement strand
GCAATCTGCTGGTCGTAAGCCGGTTGGGGCTGCCGCAACGGCGGATTGGGCTGCACCGGCGGGGCGGCCGCGACGCTGGGCTGGGGCGGGACGACCGGGGCCTGGCCGGGCGCAGCTTGCGCGCCGCCCTGCAGCGCCCTCAGCCGCTCCTCGAGCTGCCGGTTGCGGTATTGCAGTTCCTCGTTCTGGCCGGTGAGTTGCCGCAGCTGGTTCTCGAGCTGCTGGATCCGCATTTCCGCATCGGCATCGCCGTACTGCTGCGCGAAGGCAGGCGAACACAGCGCCAGGATCGCGGCGATCGCCGCGGCGCGGGTAATTCCATGAAATCTGGATGACATTTTGGCCTGACGACGAGATCGGCGTGACATCGAAAGCGGAACCACATTGAGAGAGCGAGTACGCCAGAATTGTGACTGAGACAAACTACCGGCGGAAACAGCCTGCCCAAAACGAAACCGGCGCCCCAAGGGCGCCGGCGAACAACTTTGCGGGAAGCCAACGATTACGAGCTGGCGTTCAGCACCGTGACGGCACGGCGGTTCTGCGACCAGCAGGAGATATCGTTACAGACCGCGACCGGGCGTTCCTTGCCGTAAGAGATCGTCCGCATCCGGCTCGGATCGACGCCGCGCGAGGCGAGATAGCTGCGCACCGACTGGGCGCGCCGCGCGCCGAGCGCGATGTTGTATTCGCGGGTGCCGCGCTCGTCGGCATGGCCTTCGATGGTGAAGGCATAGCGGTTATAGGTCTGCAGCCACTGCGCCTGCTTTTCCAGGGTCGCGATCGCCTGCGGCGACAACTCGGTCTGGTCGCTCTCGAAGAACACGCGGTCGCCGACATTGACCACGAAATCCTGCTGGCTGCCCGGGGTCGCCGCACTCGCCATCGCGCCGTCGGCACCGACGTTCTTGTTGGCGCAGGCGCCCATCGACAGCGCCACCGCGAGCACCGCGGCCAGCTTCAATCCCTGGAGGATACGCATCTGGTATTTCATTCCGGAGCCTCCACGCTCACGTTTTTCGACTGTTATCCGGTCTACAGGGCGATGGTTAAGCGAACGTTCCGTCAACCTTGATGGGATGTTGCCAGACCCAATCAAATGCCGACAAACGGCGAAAAGCAATCTTGATAGTTAATGATTTGTAAATGTGGCGCGAGGGTGAAGGCAAGCGGCCGCGTAGCCGGGATCACCGGCTTTTCAGCCGACGGAATCGAGGTCGCAAGGGCGGCTTGGGTAAACCGGCGGCCCGGCTGACGGGAAGCCGGCCCGGCGGTCCGGGTCAAGCCTCCAGAATCGAGCCTCCTGAGTCAGCCTAGATGCCGATGCGGCAGGACTGCGGGGCAAGCGAGGTACCCTCGAACGGGGCGACATCGGCCGGCGCCGAGCGGCGTTCGAACAACATGCGCCGTTCGAAGGCGGTCGAGCGCATCATCGGATAGCGCTCGAAAACCCTGTCACGCATGGCGGGGAAATCCGCCGCCATCAATCCGACCGGCTTCAGAAGGCCCGGGAAGAAACGCGGCTCGGCAATGGTCTCGTGCAGAAACACGCGGCGATAAAACGCCTGATGCTCGGCGCGAACGATCGCGAGCCCGATATCGGCATTGAAATATTCGCACGCCATGTAGGCCAGGCGAAGCGTCACATAGGGCAGTTCCGGAAACCGCTTGGCCTTGTCGGGATCGGCAACGAACCGCGCCGGATCGATGATGACCTGCCCCCGATCGAGCCTCGGATTGAGGATTTCGCCGAATGCTTCCGCCGAACAGGACTGCCGCCATTCGGACGTCAGCACGCTGATCCGGACGGAACTATAGAGTTCCCCGTAAAGGTAAACGCCAAAGGTCCATGAGTTGGGCAGATCGTCATACTGATCGGTGACGCGCTGGTCGGCGGAGGGCTGGACCGCCCCCTCGCGCAGGTAGGCTCGGTACCGAAGGTTGTAGATCTCTTCTTTTTCCTCAGGCGTCTGCGCCAGACGATAATCGACTTGATCCAGCAGGTCCGAACTCCGTCCCATAGCCGCGATAGATGGTTCGGCTGCGGACCTCATGCGATACTCCTTACAACTTCCCAACAACTTATGCGCGTAAGGTAAAAGATTAACAGCTTCTTAATGAGGATGCAAAGGAATCGAGGCGTTAGGGTTAACCTGGGCGGCTTGAATTATCGTGCCGGATAGCACAGCCGGGGAAGGAAATTCCATTTACGGGCTGTCGGGAATTCAGGCGATCGATCGTGAAGGCAGCACCAGCACCTGCGGCTCATCCGGCAGGCGGCGGCCGTGGGAAGCATTCAGGAGCTGGCGCACCCGCACCGCCGGCACCGGCCGGCTGAACAGGTAGCCCTGCGCCTCGGTCACGGTGCCGTCGGCGCTGATCAATTCCAGTTGCTCGTTGGTCTCGATGCCCTCGACCACGACCGACATTCCGAGATCGGCGGAAAGCCGCGCCACGCCGCGCAACAGCGTCAGCGGACGATCGGTATCGATGCCTTCCAGGAACGAACGGTCGATCTTCACCTTCTGCAGCGGGAAATTGTGCAGATAGCTCAGGCTCGAATAGCCGGTGCCGAAATCATCCAGCGAGATTCTCACCCCGAGCGCATGCAACTGGGACAGCACGTCGTGGGTCAGCTGGGTGTTGCGCAACAGCGAGGATTCGGTGATCTCGATTTCGAGACGATGCGCGGGCAGGCCAGAGACCTCGAGCGCGTACCGGACCTCGCTCAGCACGTCACGCTGATGGAACTGCTGCGGGGAGAAGTTGACCGCGACGCAGACGACTTCGGGCCATTTCATGCATTCCATGCAGGCCTTGCGCAGGATCCAGCGGCCGAGGTCGACGATGAGACCCATATCCTCGGCGACCGGGATAATGTCGATCGGGGAAACCGTGCCCCGCACCGGATGATTCCAGCGCAGCAGCGCCTCGCAGGTCGCGATCCGCCCCGACTTGAGATTGACCAGCGGCTGATAGAACAGCTCGAATTCCTCGTTGGCCAGCGCCTTGCGCAGGTCGAGTTCCAGGATGCGGCGCGCCTCGACGGTTTGCGCCATCTCGTCGCGGAAGAAGCAGAAGGTTCCGCGGCCGTCCGCCTTGGCGCGGTAGAGCGCCATGTCGGCGTTCTTCAACAGCGTATCGGCGCTCATGCCCGGCGCCGTCATCGCGATGCCGACACTGGCGCCGATCTCGACCAGGTGGTTGTCGATCTTGTAGCGCTCACTCAGATGCTCGACAATGCGCCGGGCGAGACTGGCGGCTTCCTCGTTCGATTTGATGTTCTGCTGAAACACCACGAATTCGTCGCCGCCGAAGCGCGCCACGAAATCTTCCGGGCGCAGCATGGCGCGCAGCCGGTCGGCGACCGCGCACAACAGCTGGTCGCCGCAGGGATGCCCCAGGGTATCGTTGACCTGCTTGAACTGATCGAGGTCGACGAACAGCAAGGCCGACAACTGCTCGGAATCGTGCGGTATCGCCAGCAGACGCTCGATCTCGTCGCGGAAATTAACCCGGTTGGGAAGCGCCGTCAGTTCGTCGTAGCGCGCCAGATGCGTAATTCTGGCTTCCGCATTGCGCCGCTCGGTGATGTCTTCCAGCAGCATGACCGCGCCGCCGCCGGCCATCGGCTGGAACGTCCAGGACAGCGACCGGCCTCTGGCCACGTCGGGATCGGTGGTGATGATGTCCCTCGCCTGGGTATTCTCGATTTCCGAAAGGATCATCTTGCCGCTCGCGGCCGAAACCGATCCGCCGGTGACACAGGCCGCGATGATGTCGCGCGCGCTGGCACCGCGCTCCACGAGATCGTCGGACAGGTTCATCATGGCGCTGAAGCGATGATTCATGACGGCAAGGCGCCCGTCGGCCGCGAACATGCACAGGCCGTGGGGCATGTTGTTCAGCGCGGTATCGAACTGGCCGGCTAGAGCCGCTTCCCTGAAACTCGAGGTCAGCGCCTTGACGAAGATGGCATGAAGACTGAGATTGATGCCTTTCAGGCCGATGAAGAACAACACCAGCAACACGGCGAGGCCGATGTAATAGAATCCGCCATTCAGCGCCAGCGCCAGCGACATCGGCCCGCAAGCCAGCAGGATGTGATATTGAACGAGCCTCGGGCGGCCGTAATTGCGGGCCGCGGCTCCGGCGGTGTAGCCGACCGTCACAGCGACGCAGAGCATGTGCGCGACGGTATCGTCGCTACCGAGAATGGTGATGAAGCACCAGACGCCGAGCACCCCGGCGTAGATCATGGCGCCGACCGCGTAACGCGGCTCCAGATGCTTTGCCTGATTGAACGTCAGCACCGACGTGCGGCGTTCGTATTTGCGCATCTGAAACGCGCGGATGGTGCCGATTCCGACGATCAGAACCGCGCACGGCCACAGCAGCAGATTGCCCGTCTTGAGCGCCGTCATCACCGCCGCGGTCGCTGCGGAAGCCGAGCCGATCAGCATCGGCCAAAAATTCTGCAACATGGAATCGACCAGAGCCGCGTACAATACGGGCTCGAGTTCTTCCTGATTGCTTCGCTTTTTCTGATCGACCAGCTGCATCGCGCGGGCATACGTCCTTTTTCAGAGCGTAGTTCTACCTGCCGCAGATGAAGTCTTTCTGAGGGAATATCGTTACCGTAACCTTTTCACGGTCTTCGAAAAACAAAAATCTGCCCGCTAATTCAGCAAGCTAGGCAAGCTTTGCCCGGCATCGGCAGCAGCGTTGTTTGCAGCGGAGGACGGCGGCACCGCACTCAGGATAACAGCGGCGACCAGGCCGGATCGGACGCGAAACCCGGGGTGGGAACCTTTTGTTCATTACGTCCGGAAATGTCCACCGTGTAGAGCGAAGGTCCGCCGCTGCCGCCGGGATCGCGGAAGAACATCACGACGCGGCCGTTCGGCGCAAAGGTCGGGCCCTCATTATGGAACCCGGAGGTGAGAAGCCGCTCGCCCGAACCGTCGGTTTTCATGATGCCGATGGAAAACTGTCCGCCGCCCTGCTTGGTGAAGGCGATGTAATCGCCGCGCGGCGACCAGACCGGCGTGGAATAGCTCCCCTCGCCGAATGATATGCGTTGCGCCGGTCCGCCGGTCGCCGCCATCACATAGATCTGCGGCTTGCCGCCGCGGTCGGACTCGAAACAGATCCGTGTGCCGTCGGGCGAATAGGACGGCGAAGTATCGATCGCCGGAGTGTCGGTCAGGCGGGTGGTCGATTTCGAACGCAGGTCCATCACGAACAGGTTCGAATTGCCGCCCTGCTGCAGGCTCATGATGACGCGCTGGCCATCCGGCGAAAAGCGCGGTGAGAACGACATGCCGGGAAAATTGCCGACGATCTCGCGCTGCCCGGTCTCGATGTTGAACAGGTAGACGCGCGGGTCGCCCTGGCCGAATTCCATATAGGTGATTTCCTGGGTCGACGGCGAGAACCGCGGCGTCAGCACCAGATCGGCGCCCCTCGTCAAATAGCGGACATTGGCGCCGTCCTGATCCATCAGTGCAAGCCGCTTGACGCGCCGCTCCTTGGAGCCGGTCTCGTCCACGAACACCACGCGGCTGTCGAAATAGCCCTTCTCGCCGGTCAGGCGCTCGTAGATCTGGTCGGAAATGATGTGCGCGATCCGCCGCCAGTATTCCGGCGAGGTGAAGTACTGCTGGCCGGCGAGCTGCTGGGCGGTGTTGACGTCCCAGAGGCGGAATTCGGCTTTCAGCCGTCCGTCGTTCTGGCGGGTCATGCGGCCGGTCACCAGCGCCTGCGCGTTGATGGTCTTCCAGTTCTGGAATTGCGGCGCCGCGTCGATATTGATGACCTTTTCAATATAAGCCGCCTGGTCGATCGGCGCGAACAGTCCGCTGCGCTTGAGGTTGTTGGTGATGACCTGGGTCACGCCGACGCCGACCTCCGCATCGGCCGGCGTTCCCGCCGCAAAATTCGGAATCGCGATCGGAAGCGGCGCGAAGTCGCCCTCGGGAATGACTACGCGCTTTGGCCCCTGGGCCAAGGCATTGCGGGCGGAGCCGCCCGTCACCATGCCGAGCGCGGCCATTCCAGCGATCAGCCGCCGGCGGCTCGGGCGGAACGGCATCTCAGGCAATTCATTCTTGTCAGTCATTGTTTGCGGACTTCGTTCCATATTGGCGGTCGTCGACAGCGCGACCGGCTTTCAAGTCTTTCGCTCGGTGAACACCGGCGCAAAATATTTCCATTCATCGAAATAGGCCGCGGGCAGCTTGTACGGCTGGCACTCGATGATCGCACGCAAGGCGCTCTCCTGATAGACGCGCAGGTAAGGCGTGGCCGGCGTGCCTTCCGGAACCGGCATGCCCTCCAGCGTGCCATCGCGCTTCAATCTGATCGCGAAAACGGCCTCGGATTTCTGGGCCTCGATACCACCATAGGGCTTCTTCCAGCAGCGCTCGACCTGCGACTGGAACATCGCGCCCCAGGTCGCGGAATTATCAGCAGCCTTGCCCTTGGCGAGGCCGAGCGCGGCGTTGGAATTCAGCGTTTCACCGGTCACGGCCTGCCGGCTCGGGTCGCGCTTGTCGAGCAGGGCTGCGATCTTCGACTGATCGAAGTGCCGCTCGGTCTTCGGTTTGGCCGGCTCGGGCGGCTTGGCGGCCTGGACCGGCGGTTTCGGCGGCTTCTTCTCTTCCTTCTTGATCGCTTCCGCGATCGGATCGACCTTGGGGTCCGGCTTCTTTTCGACCGGCTTCGGCTCTTCCTTCGGCTTGGCCTCGGCGACCGGCTTCGGCGGATCGGGTTTTTTCTCGGCCGGCTTTTCCTCGAGCTTCGGCGTCGGCGGCGGGGCAGTGTCGGTCACGACCGGCGCCTTCTCGGTGATCTTGCCGACGGCGTCTTCCACGGGCTTGGCCTCGGCGACTTTCTCCACCAGCGGCTTGGGATTTTCCTTCTTGCCGGTCTTCATGCCGGCCATGACCTTGGCGAGCTGGTCGGACGAAATGACGTCCACCGGCACGGACTCTTCCGGCATCAGGTCGAAGGCCTTCGACGAAAACGACACCAGTCCCCACCCCAGCACGAGAACGTGCAGGGCAACCGAGGCAACCAGCGTTTTGTCGACGTTGACCTTCACTTCAGCTTTCCCGCTCCGCCTTCAGCCGCAGGCTGCTCC
>JBAQER010000394.1:0-3585 GCA_049286845.1 Bradyrhizobium sp. | reverse complement strand
ATATCCCCCCGACGCGGAGAAACGTCGCCATGGGCACGATAATCGCGCGCGGCCGACGCCCGGAAGTTCCTGCATTCCTTATCCCATGATCGCTCAGTATCAATGCGGCCGCTTTCAGCTGTCGCTCGATCGACCATTGATCATGGGCGTGGTCAACGTCACGCCCGATTCTTTTTCCGACGGCGGCAAATTTCTCGATCCGCAGGCGGCCATCGCGCATGGTCGCCGGCTGATTGACGAAGGTGCAGATATTCTGGATATCGGGGGTGAATCCTCACGGCCTGGTGCCCAGGCCGTTGCGGAACAGGATGAACTCGCCCGAGTGCTTCCCGTACTGAAAGCCCTCAAGGATGTTCCCGTATCGATCGATACCCGGCGTCCGTCAGTCATGCGCGCGGTGCTTGCGGAGGGCGCTTCCATGATCAACGACATCGAGGCGCTGGGCGCAACCGGCGCTCTGGACGCGGTGGCCGACACCGACTGCGCGGTGTGCCTGATGCACAAGAAGGGCGATCCGGCCACCATGCAGAACGCGCCGAGCTATGGGGACGTGGTGCTTGAAGTCCGGGATTTTCTTTCAGCCAGAATTTCAGCATGCCAGATTGCCGGTATCGAAAAGGATCGAATCACCATCGACCCCGGCTTCGGCTTCGGCAAGACGCCGCAGCACAACTTCCGGCTGCTGCGCGAGCTCACGGCCTTGACCGGCCTTGGCATGCCGGTGCTTGCCGGCTGGTCGCGAAAATCGACGCTCGGGACGGTCACCGGCCGGCCGGTCGGCGAGCGGCTGGCGGGCAGCCTGGCGGCCGCTTTGCTCGCATTGCAGGCTGGGGCGACAATACTGCGCGTACACGACGTGAAGGAAACGCGCGACGTGGTTGCGGTGTGGGAAGCGTGGAGAAAATGAGAAAGCATTTCGGCACCGATGGTGTGCGCGGGACGGTCGGACAAAGTCCGATGACGCCTGATTTCGTTCTTCGGCTCGGTTATGCGGCTGGAACGGTTCTTTCCGGTAAGAGCAAAAACCCCTCTGTCCTGATCGGGAAAGACACGCGCATCTCGGGCTACATGATCGAGGCCGCGCTCGAGGCGGGGTTTTCCGCCGCGGGGGTGGATGTGCTTCTGTGCGGCCCGCTGCCGACGCCGGGCGTGGCTTACCTGACGCGCGCTCTTCGGCTATCCGCGGGCGTGGTCATCAGCGCATCGCACAATCCCTACGCCGACAACGGCATCAAATTCTTCTCGGGCGACGGCTTCAAGCTGCCTGATGCGGTCGAGGGCGAGATCGAGCGCACGCTCGACCGGCCGATCGGCTGCAACGCGTCGGAAAAGCTGGGACGCGCGCGCAGGGTCGACGACGCCCAGGGGCGCTACGTGGAATTCTGCAAGTCCACGTTTCCCAACGAGCTCGACCTCAAGGGAATGAAGCTCGTCGTGGACTGCGCGCATGGCGCCGCCTATGCGGTGGCGCCGCACGTGTTTCACGAGCTGGGCGCCGACGTGCACGCCATCGGGGTGGACCCGGACGGCTTCAACATCAACGACAAGCACGGCGCCACCGCGCCGGACAACCTGGCAGGCGAGGTGAAGCGCCGCAAGGCCGACCTGGGCATCGCGCTGGACGGCGACGGCGACCGCGTGCTGATGGTCGACGGCGCGGGCAGGGTCTACGACGGCGACCAGCTGCTCTATGCGATCGTCAAGCACCGGGTCTCGAAGGAGAAACCTGCCGGCGTCGCCGGCACCCTGATGACCAACCTCGCGCTCGAACAGGCGCTCGGCCGGCTCGGTGTGCCGTTTGCGCGCGCGCGGGTCGGCGACCGTTACGTGATCGAACTGATGCGCGAGCGCAAGTGGCTGCTGGGCGGCGAAAACTCCGGCCACATCATCTGCCTGGACAAGCACACCACCGGCGACGGCATCGTCTCGGCGCTGCAGGTGCTCACCGCGATGCGCGAAGCCGGCGAATCGCTCGCCGAACTGACTGCCGACCTCGCGATGTATCCGCAGGTGCTGCTGAACGTGAAGGTGCCGAAAGGCTTCGACTGGAAAAAGCACCAGGCCATCGCCGACGCACGGTCGCGTGCCGAACGCTCGCTCAACGGCCGGGGCCGGGTGCTGCTGCGGCCTTCGGGAACGGAGCCTGTACTGCGCGTGATGGTCGAAGGCGAGCCGCGTGAAGTGGTTGAATCGGCAGCCAAATCGATCGCCGCTACCGTTCGCAAGGCAGCCTCCGCCTAGGCACCAGGTCAGTCCCGGCTTGACGCTCACCTATCATTTCTATTATTCTAGAAATATGGAAATGACACAGGCGGTGCAATCCCTCAGCGCGCTGGCCCAGGAATCGCGGCTGTCGATTTTCCGGCTGCTCGTCCAGGCCGGGCCAGGGGGGATGGCGGCGGGCAGCATCGGGGAAAAGCTCGACCTGCCGCCGGCGACGCTGTCGTTTCACCTCGCGGGCCTGACGCGCGCCGGCATCGCGCGCAGCCGCCAGGAAGGGCGCTTCGTCATCTATTCGGCCGATTTTGAAAGCATGAACAAGCTCGTCGGCTACCTCACCGAGAACTGCTGCGGCGGCGAGGCCTGCGCGCCGGCGCCTGTGAGGATCGAGACCCGAACTCAACACAAACGCAAGACTGCCGCCTAGTCGCTGCGCCTATCGTTAAGGAGAAGCCATGGAAGAAACCGACATCAAATCGATCGTCAAGCAGCGATACGCCCGAGCGGCGCTGGTTGTCGCGACCGGGGCGAAGGGCTCCTGCTGCGGCGCCGGGCCGCGCGACGCGCAATGCGGCGATCCGATCACGAGCAACCTGTACGAGGCCGGCCAGACCGACGCGCTGCCGGATACCGCGGTACAGGCGTCCCTCGGCTGCGGCAACCCGACGGCGCTGGCCGAACTGAAGCCCGGCGAAGTAGTGCTTGACCTGGGATCGGGAGGCGGCATCGACGTGCTGCTCTCCGGAAAGCGGGTGGGACCAACCGGCAAGGCCTATGGGTTGGACATGACCGACGAGATGCTCGCGCTCGCCAATGACAACAAACGCAAGGCCGGCGCGCACAACGTCGAGTTCCTGAAGGGCGAGATCGAGAACATCCCGTTGCCGGACGGCTCGGTGGACGTGATCATTTCCAATTGCGTTATCAATCTGTCGGCGGACAAAGAGCGCGTGCTGCGCGAAGCGTTCCGCGTGCTGAAGCCGGGAGGCCGGTTCGCCGTCTCCGACGCCGTGACGCGCGGAGCGATACCCTCCGAAATCCGCAAGAGCGTGCTTCTCTGGGCAGGTTGTGTGGCCGGCGCGCTGGACGAGGATGAGTACCGGGCGAAGCTCCTGGCCGCCGGGTTCCGGAATGTGGAGATCGAACCCACGCGCATCTACCGGGCGGAGTACGCCAGCGCCTTCCTCGCGGACCAGGGGATGGACGCGAGCGTGATCGGCCCGCAGGTGGACGGCAAGTTCCTGAGCGCGTTCATTCGCGCCACCAAGCCCGCGATCGGGGCGGATTCGGCCGGCGCGGGCGAAATGACGGCGTGCTGCGCGCCCGCTTGCTGCGCCTGACGTGGCCGCATTCAACGTCCTGTTC
>JBAQER010000393.1:0-6584 GCA_049286845.1 Bradyrhizobium sp. | reverse complement strand
GGGAGGACTGTGATGAACGTCAAGCCGGAAACCAAAGACGCTAAGCCGGTCGACGACTTGCTGATCGCGATCTTCCAGGTGCCGAACAAGTTCTTCGAGGCCGATGGCCGCGTCATCGACGCCGCAGGCGAGGATTGGGACGCGGCCTGGGGACACACGCGAAAATAATCCAGAGCGTTTTCAAGCGAAGTGGAGACCGGTTCGCGTCAAGAAAACGCGTCAAATCAAGAATCTGGAGCCCCGTTTCGATGCGATCGAAACGGAAAAGGCTCCAGGCCGCCTTGCGCCCTTGTGAAACGCATTTCGGGTGTTGTTCTCTAGCTAAAAATCGGAAACAACGGGAGCGTTTACAGCGTTTCTCAACCGGCCGGGACCAGATCATGAGCACCGAAGAATTACCCCCGCGCGAATCCATGGAATTCGACGTCGTGATCGTCGGCGCCGGGCCGTCCGGCCTGGCGGCCGCGATCCGGCTGAAGCAGCTCAACGCCGATCTCAGCATCGTCGTGGTGGAGAAGGGGTCCGAGGTCGGCGCGCATATCCTGTCCGGCGCGGTGATCGATCCGGTGTCGCTCGATAAACTGGTTCCGGACTGGCGCGAGGACGCCGATTGCCCGCTGAAGACCCAGGTCAAGACCGACAAGTTCTACTGGATGACCGCGGGATCAGCGATCCCGCTGCCGGCGATCGCGATGCCGCCACTGATGAACAATCATCATTGCTATATCGGCTCGCTCGGTAACGTCTGCCGCTGGCTTGCGCGCAAAGCCGAGGCGCTCGGCGTGGAGATCTATCCGGGCTTCGCCGCGGCCGAAGTGCTGTACGACGAGAAGGGCGCGGTGCGCGGCATTGCCACCGGCGACATGGGCATCGCCAAGGATGGCACCCACAAGGACTCGTTCACCCGCGGCATGGAACTGCTCGGCAAATACACGCTGTTCGCCGAAGGCGCCCGCGGTAGCCTGACCAAGCAGCTGATCGCGAAATTCTCGCTCGACGCGGGCAGCGAGCCGCCGAAATTCGGCATCGGCCTCAAGGAAGTCTGGCAGATCGACCCCGCCAAGCACCAGAAGGGCCTGATCCAGCATTCGTTCGGCTGGCCGCTGAACAATTCGACCGGCGGCGGCTCGTTCCTCTATCACTATGACGACAATCTGGTTGCGGTCGGCTTCGTCCTGCATCTCAATTACGACGATCCCTATCTGTCGCCGTTCGACGAATTCCAGCGCTTCAAGACCCATCCGGCGATCCGCACTTTGTTCGAAGGCGGCAAGCGGCTCGCCTACGGCGCGCGCGCCATCACCGAGGGCGGCTATCAGTCGGTGCCGCGGCTTTGCTTCGCCGGCGGCGCGCTGATCGGCTGCGCGGCGGGTTTCGTCAACGTGCCGCGCATCAAGGGCGTGCACAATGCGATGGGCAGCGGCATGCTGGCTGCCGAGCATGTCATCGCAGCACTTGGCACCGGCCGCGCCAATGACGAACTGGTCGAATACGAGAACGCCTGGCGCGGGTCGGCCGTGGGCAAGGACCTCTACCGGGTCCGCAACGTCAAGCCGCTGTGGTCGAAGTTCGGCACCGTGATCGGCGTCGCCCTCGGCGGCATCGACATGTGGTGCAACACGCTCGGCTTCTCGCTGTTCGGAACCCAGTCGCACGCCAAACCCGACCGCAAGACGCTCGACCCGGCCAAAGCGCATGCGCCGATCGCGTACCCGAAGCCGGACGGCAAGATTTCGTTCGACAAGCTTTCGTCAGTGTTCCTGTCCAACACCAATCACGAAGAGGACCAGCCGGTTCACCTCAAGGTCGCCGACATGAACCTGCAGAAGACATCCGAGCACGATGTCTATGCCGGCCCGTCCAACCGCTATTGCCCTGCCGGCGTCTATGAATGGGTCGAGGAGGCGTCGGGTCCCCGCTTCCAGATCAACGCCCAGAATTGCGTCCACTGCAAAACCTGCGACGTGAAGGACCCCAACGGCAACATCACCTGGGTTCCGCCGGAGGGCGGCGGTGGTCCGAACTACGAGGCGATGTGACCACGATTGCGTGAGCCGGTAGCCGCCAATGCGGCCGCCGGCCACGATACCGCCACACTGAAAGCGTTTTCAGGCCGGGCCGGCCGGGAAGCCGGTTGGAACGGCGATCATCGGGCCCTCCTGCCGTTCGATTCGCCACCCCGTATCCTTGCGGTTCAACGCCAAACGCGGCATTGTCGCTTGCCTTGATGCCGCCGGCTGGGTTCGCATCCGAGACGATCCTTGAAATCCCTGGAGCTAGGCAAACCCTGATGTTTTCCATTCGTTTCAACCGCCGGACCCTTGCCGCACTCGCTTTCGCCGCGCTGGCAGTGCCCGGTTCGGTTGCGGCCCAGACACCCGATCATACCGCCGACAACTCGGCGCAATTTCCGACCAAGGGCGACCTGAAGTCGATGACCACGTCGGGCAGCTATCTGGCCGCCCGTCACGCCAGCGTCGAGCGCGATGCCTCCTCGGCGGCGGCGTTCTACCGCTCGGCGCTGCGCACCGATCCGAAGAACAATGAATTGCTCGATCGCGCGTTCATTTCTTCGCTCGCGGACGGCGACATCGACGAAGCGGTGAAGCTCGCCGACCGCATTCTGACGATCGACAAATCCAATCGCGTCGCCCGCCTCGTGGTCGGCGTGCGCGATATCAAGCAGAAGAAATATTCCACCGCGCAGATCAACATCAATCAGTCGATTCGCGGACCGATCACGGATCTGGTGGCGACGCTGTTGTCGGGCTGGGCCAGCTACGGCGCCGGCGACACCAAGGCCGCGGTCGCCAACATCGACAAGCTGACCGGTCCGGAATGGTATCCGATCTTCAAGGATCTGCATTCCGGCATGATCCTCGAACTCGCGGGCAAGGAAAAAGACGCCGGTATGCGTCTGGAGCGGGCCTACAAGCTCGACGATTCCATGCTGCGCGTGGCCGAGGCCTATGGGCGCTGGCTGTCGCGCGGCAAGGATCCGGCGGCGGCCACCGCCGTCTACGCGGCATTCGACAAGAAGCTGCCGCGGCATCCGCTGGTACAGGAAGGCCTGCGCGAAACCAAAGCCGGCAAGAAGATGTCGCCGCTGGTCGACTCGCCGCAGGCCGGCGCCGCCGAGGCGCTCTACGGCATCGGCGCCACCTTGTCGCGGCGCGGCGGCGAAGACCTCGCGCTGGTCTACCTGCAGCTCTCGCTCTATCTCGCGCCCAATCATCCGCTGGCGCTGTTGTCGCTGGCCGATCTCTACGAGACCGTGAAGAAGCCAAGGATGGCGATCAGGGTCTATGAGCGGATGCCGGCCAGTTCGCCGCTCAAGCGCAATGCGCAGATTCAGCTCGCGACCAATCTCGACGCCGCCGACCGCAGCGACGAGGCGATCAAGATCCTGAAGGGCGTGACCGCGGAAGATCCCAGGGACATCGAAGCCATCATGGCGCTCGGCAATATCGAGCGCGGCCGCAAGCGGTTTGCCGACTGCGCCCAGACCTACAGTCAGGGCATCGATGTGATGCCGCCGGGCAACGAAAAGAACGCCTGGGTAACCTACTATTACCGCGGCATCTGCGAGGAACGTTCCAAGCAGTGGAGCAAGGCGGAAGCCGACATGCGCAAGGCGCTGGAGCTGCAGCCCGAGCAGCCGCACGTGCTGAACTATCTCGGCTACTCGTGGATCGATCAGGGCATCAATCTCGACGAGGGCATGAAGATGATCAAGCGCGCCGTCGATCAGCGCCCGGACGACGGCTACATCGTGGACTCGCTGGGCTGGGCGTTCTACCGCATCGGCAACTATGCGGACGCGGTGAAAAATCTCGAGCGCGCGATCGATCTCAAGCCCGAAGACCCGACCATCAACGACCATCTCGGCGACGCCTATTGGCGCGTCGGCCGCACGCTGGAGGCAAAATTCCAGTGGGCCCACGCCCGCGACCTCAAGCCCGAGCCGGAAGAATTGCCGAAGATCGAGGCCAAGATCGCAAACGGGCTGCCGGAGGACACCTCGTCGGCGGCGTCCGCTGACAAGAAAAAAGATGATGGCAAGGGCGGCTGATCGAAGGACTGGTCGCCGATGCTGATGGAAGAGGGGCGTGCCAAGGTCAACCTGACCCTGCGGGTGGTCGGGCGCCGCGTCGATGGTTATCACGACCTCGAAAGCGTGGTGGCGTTCGCCGATTGCGCCGATCGCATCACGCTGACGCCGGGCGCCAAACTGGATCTCGAGACCACCGGGCCGCTGGCGCAGGCCTGCGGCGAGACCGCGGATAATCTGGTGTTCAAGGCGGCGCAACTGCTCAGCGAACGCGTGCCGGACCTCAAGCTCGGCGATTTCGTCCTCGACAAGAAGCTTCCGGTTGCTGCCGGCATCGGCGGCGGTTCGGCCGACGCCGCGGCGGCGCTGCGCCTGCTGGCGCAGGCCAACGGGCTTGCGCTGGGCGATCCGCGCCTGATCGAGGTCGCGCGGCTGACGGGCGCCGACGTGCCGGTGTGTCTTGCCTCGCGCGCCTGCGTCATGACCGGCGTCGGCGAAGCCTTGATGCCGCTGAGCCTGCCGGTCATGCCCTGCGTGATGGTCAACCCCCGGGTTCCGGTCGCGACCAGGGATGTGTTTGCCGCGCTCGGCTTGCGCAACGGCGAGCTCCTGGTCGGCGCCACCGACGTGCTCCGGACGCCGGGCTGGCCGGAGAAGGGGGCGTCGGTCGAAGACTGGGTTGAAGCACTCAGCTCCGCTTCCAACGATCTCGAAGAGCCGGCGATGCGCATTCAGCCCGTCATCGGCGAGGTGCTCGCCGCGCTCAACGCCACCAACGGGGCCTGGCTGGCCCGGATGTCGGGCTCAGGCGCGACCTGCTTTGCGATCTATGAGAATACCGCGGACGCCCAGCGCGCGGCGCAGAAGTTGCAGCTCGATCGCCCGCAATGGTGGGTGCATGCGGGAATCTTGAGCTAGCTCGGCTTGTCGTCACCCGCCAACCGGTCCGGCCTTCGGCCGGCCGGATGACAGGCTCCGGCGGGTGACCCAGTATTCCAGAGGCGCTAGTAATGAGAAGCCGCGGCGTGCTGGATACCCGCCCTCGCGGGTATGACGACCTTGTCTAGTGCGACCTTGCCAGACAGAACGCCACCACCTGCTCCAGCGCGGTCTTCATCGGCGAGGCCGGAAACAGCGCCAGCGCATCGACCGCCATCGCGCCGTAGTGCTGGGCGCGGTTGATGGTGTCCTCGAGCGCGCGGTGCTTGGTCATCAGCCCGATGGCGTGATCGAGATCGCCGTCGCCGATCTCGCCGCGCTCCAGCGCCTTGACCCAGAAGGCGCGCTCAGAGTCGTTGCCGCGGCGGAACGCCAGCACCACCGGCAGCGTGATCTTGCCTTCGCGGAAATCGTCGCCGATGTTCTTGCCGAGCTTGGCGGCCTTGCCGCCATAGTCCAGCACGTCGTCCACCAGTTGGAACGCGATGCCGAGATTCATGCCGACCGAGCGGCACGCGGTCTGCTCGGCCTTCGGACGATTGGCGATGACCGGGCCGACCTCGCAGGCCGCAGCGAACAGCTCGGCGGTCTTGCCTCGGATCACGGCGAGATATTCGTCTTCCGTGGTCGCGGTGTTCTTCGCCGCCGCCAGCTGCATCACTTCGCCCTCGGCGATGGTGGCCGCGGCGGATGACAAAATGTCGAGCGCGCGCAGCGAGCCGACCTCGACCATCATCCGGAAGGCCTGGCCGAGCAGGAAGTCGCCGACCAGGACGCTGGCCTCGTTGCCCCACAGCATGCGCGCGGACAATTTGCCGCGCCGGAGTTCGCTTTCGTCGACCACGTCGTCATGCAGCAGGGTGGCTGTATGCATGAATTCGACCGAAGCCGCGAGCTTGATATGGCCCTCGCCGGAATAGCCGGCGAGACCCGCCATCGCCAGCGTCAGCATCGGCCGCAGCCTTTTGCCCCCTGAGGAAATCAGGTGGTTGGCGACCTCGGGGATCATGGTGACCTCGGAGCCGGTCCGCGACAGGATCGTCGCGTTGACCCGCTCCATGTCGGCGGCGACAAGCCCGACCAGCTCATCTATCGAAGCATTCGATGGGCTCTCGAAGGGTACAATAACCGCCACGCTGGTCTCCACATTTGCCCAATTCGGACTATCCTTAAGGTCTGACAATAGAAAGTGCCGGGTAATGCGGCAAGGGCAGGTAGCGGTTGACACGCGCCCGCGCACCCCGCACCGGATCGGCAAAGGAGAGCCAAAGTTGCGGGAACTGGTTCGGACTAACGATATGGTGCTGGTTTCGGCGGTCGGCGCCCTGCTCGACGGCGCCAATATTCGCCATCTGGTGCTGGACCAGAACATGAGCATCCTCGAAGGCTCCCTCGGCGTCCTGCCGCGCCGTATTCTGGTCCATGAGGACGACGACCGCGAGGCGCGGCAGATCCTCAGCGACGCGGGGCTCGCCCACGAACTGCGGACCGATGACTGATTCCGCCTCCGAATTCACCGAGGATGCATTTCTCGGCGGACAATTACGCCTGCGTCAGCCGCGGTCGGGCCACCGCGCCGGCCACGACGCCATCC
>JBAQER010000392.1:0-2380 GCA_049286845.1 Bradyrhizobium sp. | reverse complement strand
GGGCCAGGGTCAACAGGCAATATTGCAATACCGCAAGCACCTGCCTCGGCGCCTCGGTCGCGCTCGTCATGTCGTAAATGAGCCAGCCGGAAGTCGCGGCACTCATCAGCATCACCTTCGGCCATCTGCCCTGCATGGAAGCACCCCCAGCGTTGTTCCCGCCCTTTGACGCTGGTATTTTGCCCCGGGTTCACCTAGTAAGCGCGAAAGCGATTATCCCCGGTCTCACAATCGACAAGGCCCGTTTAATGAGTGGATTCAAGGAACCGAGCTTTGCGGACCGTCAAAAGGCGGCGCAACAGGCAAGGAAGGACCTTCTGAACAAGTTCCGCGCCCAGCCGGGGCCGGACGATCCGGAGGTTGCCAAGCGGCGAGCCGAGCGCGAGGCGCAGGCTGCGGAGCGGGCCAAGGCCAAGGAGGCGCGCGAAGCCGCCAAGGCCGAGCAAAAGGCGCGCGAGGCTCAGGCCGCCGCCGAGGCCGCGGCACAGCTCGCACGCGAAAAGGAAGAAGCCATCGCCCGCGAAGCCGCACTCGAGGCGGAACGCAAGGCCGCGCGCGACGCGCGTTATGCCGCTCGCAAGACCAAGGGCAAGAAGCGATAGCGTTCGGGTCGATCGAAAGCATCACAGGCCCGCCGATCGAGGCGAGCCTGCGGAATGCGGAAGCGGCGAGGCTTTACTTCTTCATTCCATCGTCTTTCTTCATGCCATCTTTGGACATGGCGTCCTTCTTCATGCCGTCTTTCGCCATGGCATCGTCCTTCTTCATGCCTTCCTTGGACATGGTGTCCTTCTTCATGCCGTCATCCTTGCCCATCTTGTCCTGGGCGAAGGCGGCAGGCGCCAGCGCCAGGCTGAGCGAGATGGCGGCGGCCGAAATTCCGAGTGCGATGCGGGTGCTGATGGTCATGGGCTGGTCTTTCCTTTGAAACCGTTTTGAAAGCGACTGATGCCGCTATGGTTCAGGACGCACCCGCGATGGCCTTTGTTACCTGCCAATCGAAAAATTTTCGGCCTGACGGCTTTTAGCCCCGGCTGCGGGGTTCAGGAAAAGAACCCTCAATCCGTCTTCTTTTTTTTGTCAAATCTGCCCGCGAGTGTGCGCCGCAACAAAATCAAGCCCGGACGCTACCTATCAGGTTGGAGAAGAATCCGGCATATGTCCTGAACGCCGGGCCGGCTCCAGGGAGAACGCTATGCTGACACGCCGCCAAGCCCTCATGGCTGCGGTTGCCGCGCCCGCGATCCTGCGTTTCGGGGCCGGAACGGCGCAGGCCGCAACCACGCTGAAAATCTCGCACCAGTTTCCCGGCGGCACCATCGACAAGGGCGATTTCCGCGACCGGCTCTGCCGGATGTTTGCGGCCGAAGTCGCAAAGCGCAGCGGCGGCGAGATCGCAGCCGTGGTCTATCCGAACTCCTCGCTGATGAAGACCCACGCGCAATTCTCGGCGATGCGCAAAGGCGCCCTCGACGTAAGTCTGTATCCCCTGCCCTATGCCGGCAGCGAATTGCCGGAGACCAATATCGGCCTGATGCCGGGACTGGTCTCGACCTACGATCAGGGCCTGCGCTGGAAGGGCCAGCCGGTCGGCAAGGCGCTGACGGACTTTTTGGCCGACAAGAGCATCATCATCCTGACCTGGGTGTGGCAGGCCGGCGGCGTCGCCAGCCGCTCCAAGCCGATGATAACACCCGAGGACGCCAAGGGCCTCAAGGTCCGCGGCGGTTCGCGCGAGATGGATATGGTTCTGCAGACCGCGGGTGCGGCGGTGCTGTCGGTACCCTCGAACGAACTCTATGCGGCGATGCAGACCGGCGCCTGCGACGCCGGCATCACCTCTTCCACCAGCCTCATCTCGTTCCGTCTCGAGGAAGTCGCCAAGAACCTGACTTCGGGCGCTGACGCTTCCTACTGGTTCATGATGGAGCCGCTTTTGATGTCGAAGACGATTTTCGACAAATTGCCGAAGAATCAGCAGGACATCATCCTCAGCGTGGGTGCCGAACTTGAAGCCTTCGGCAAGAAGGGCGCGCAGGCCGACGACATTGAAGTCGCCAAGGTATATGAAAAAGCTGGCGCCAAGGTCAGCAAGCTCGACAAGGCTACCGTAGGCAAGTGGCGCGACATTGCGCGCGATACCGCATGGCGGGACTATAGTGCCAAGACGGCGACCTCAGCCAAACTGCTGAAGCTCGCGATCGACGTCCCCGCATGATTTAAGTGGCGAATAGGGAGTAGCGAATGGCGGTTGGGAAACCTCCTATTCGCTATTCGCTATTCGCATCCTGGCATTCATCGCCGCCGCCACGCGGCTCGCCGGCGGGCGGCCGATCAGCCGGCTGATCTCGTTGGTCGCCGCCACCAGTTTCACCATGTC
>JBAQER010000391.1:0-2208 GCA_049286845.1 Bradyrhizobium sp. | reverse complement strand
GTCTGCGCCGTGATTGATCAGGACTCGCACAACCTGCTCGTGGCAGCGGCGGGTAGCAAGCAGCAGGGCGGTGTCCCCATCGCGATTTATGGCGGCAAGATCAGCCCCTCGTCTGAGCAGGCCATCGACGATATCAGCATGTCCTCCGGCTGCCGCGAGCATAAGCGGTCTCTCGCCCAGATGGTTTTCCGTGTTGACGTCTGCTCGAGCCGACAGCAGGGCATCGACGATATCTGCTTTGCCTGCACGGGCCGCGAGTGAAAGGGCCGTATTGCCGTCATCATCTCTTGCCGCGACGTCCGCGCCGGCGGAGATCAATTGCCTGATTGCGCTGATCTGACCACGCCAGGCGGCGTCGAGCATCCCCGCACGATCGGCTCGCGCGGCCTTTGCCATGGCGGCGCGCGAGGAGGTCGCAAGTTGTCTCGGCTCTCGTGGTTCATCAGGCGCTGCCGACGGCGCGGCGTTCGATGCACCACGTTCGATTGTGGGACGCGCCGGAAGTTCTGCTAGCAGCTTGGCGGCCCCTTCGTTTCCACGTGCCGCTGCCCTCTGCAGCCAGAGCTTCGCCTGGCCGGCGTCCGATGGCACTCCGCGCCCCGTCAAATACATTCTTGCGAGATTGAATTGGGCGCTGGCGTGGTTTCGTTCAGCGGCAGCCTTCATCCAGTTGAAAGCCAGGAGTTCGTCTTGAGGCACGCCACGTCCGGTGCGGTAGAGCGAAGCCAGCCTGTATTGTGCTTCAGGATCTCCCGACTCCGCCGCTTTGCGGAGCAGTGTTGCGGCACGGCCGAGGTCACCTGTTCGAATCGCCTTGTCGATGACATTCATCGACGTATTGCCGTCACCTATCGCCTGCGCGAATGAGAAAGCGCTGGTGGTGGCAACAGCGACGAGCGTCGTTGCGGCAAGCAACGACCGGCACGATACCTTTAACGAATCCATCTTTCGCGGTGACCCTGGAGCCGACAATCTAGAACGCCGGGCACGACGGGGTCCGTGCCAGACACGGGTGCGATGTTCAGTGTCCCCTCAACATTGCAGTGCATTCTTCGTCGCATCCGATTGCGGCGGATTGATAACGGGGCTGTGCCTGGTCGCGCGCCACAAAACTGACCGTCTTTCTTCAAGTTGTCGCCTACCTCGGAGGCTCGGATCGTTCGGACGACAAGGCGCTCTGGAGACGAGGGCCGTTGGAGGGGCGCGTGGTCATGCCCTTGGGGGGACAATGACGAGTTCGGCTATTTCAGAGCTGACCATCGAGCACTTGAGCGCGCGGCCGAGTAACTCGAGCGGCAATCGGGCGGCGCTCTCAGCGTCTTCGATACGGACGCGTGCGAGAGCAGACTTCGCCCAGTATCGTACCCGACCGTGGACGAAGGTGGCGCTGCTTGCGTTTGGCGTGGTTGTTGTGGGCGTGCTCTGGACCGCTTGGCTCAATCGTCAGGACAGTGGCCTTACGCCCGAGAGCGGCATTGGTTACTGGCTCGGAATTGCGGGCAGCAGCCTCATGGTTCTCCTGCTGCTTTACCCCTTGCGAAAACGCATGCAGTTCTTGCGGGCGCTTGGCTCGGTTGCCTTCTGGTTCCGTGCCCACATGATCCTGGGCGTGCTCGGCCCCCTGCTGATCGTATTGCATTCGAATTTCAGGCTCGGCTCGATCAACAGCAATATGGCTCTTGCGGCAATGCTCATCGTTGCGGCGAGCGGAGTCGCCGGTCGATATCTCTACAGCAAGATTCACCTTGGGCTGTATGGACGCAAAGCGGAAATCAGGGAGATTTTGGCCGATGCCGATGCGCTGACAGGAATCATCGGCGCCGATCGTGTTGTTTCCGACCGTATCGTTGCGCAACTGAACGGATTCGCTCAGCTTGGAGCGGTCGCCCCAAAGGGCGTCATAACGGGACTGCTTTCCTTGCCGGTGATCGGCTGGCGTGCTGGCGCGGTCCGTGCTCGGCTGATTGCCGACGCGCGGCAGGCCATCACCGCTGAGGGCAAGCGTCTCGGATGGTCGCGAAGGGTTCGGCGCCAACGGCTCGCCGTCGTAGCGGATTTGGTAACGCTGCATGTGGCTGTCGTCAGGAAGGCCGCGGCCCTCGCGTTTTATGAACGGCTCTTCAGGCTTTGGCACGTTTTTCACTTGCCGCTGTTCTTTCTCCTCGTGGTGGCAGCCATCATTCACATCTTCGCAGCGCACTTCTTTTG
>JBAQER010000390.1:0-1760 GCA_049286845.1 Bradyrhizobium sp. | reverse complement strand
CCCTGCGCAAGCGCATGCTGCTGGCGGCCCTGTTGCCGGCGACGCTGGTGGCGGTGCTGCTGACTGCCGTATTTTTGCTTCATGCGATCGACAATCTCGAACAGGGACTGCGCACACGGGGCGTGGCGATTTCGCGGCAAATGGCGACCGCCGCCGAATACGGCATCTTCTCCGGCCAGCGTGTCGGCCTTTCGTTGCTGACGGAGTCGACTCTGCGTATCGATCCGGATGTACGCGGCGCTGCGATCATCCACGAGCGGGACGTCATCATGGCGCGCAGTGGCGATCTGACTCCAGGCGACTGGCCCGAGCTTGGGCGAATCGAAGGTCGCCGCCTGCGGCAGGATGTGTTGTTGTTTGTCGAGCCGGTGATGCGCAAGAGCGTACCGGTGGATGATATCTACGCCGGAACGGAAGCTGTGCCCGGCACGGAATCGAAAGTCATCGGGCATGTCGTCGTCGAATTGTCCCTGCAGGAGGTATCCAGCAAGAGCGAACGGCTGATTGCCGCCGGTGTCCTGATTGCCATGCTCGGCGCAGCGCTTGGCGGCTGGCTGGCGCAACGCATCGCGCGCGGAGTGACCGATCCCCTGTTGGAGGCCAACGAAGTGGTTGCGCGGATTGGCGAAGGCGATCTGACGGCGCGCATGGCAACCGGGTCGGCCGGCGCCTTGCAGCCTCTGGCGGCAGGCATCAATGACATGGCCAAACGCATCGGCGTGACGCAGGAAGATCTGCGTGCGCGAGTCGCCGATGCCACCCTCGAACTGCTGCGGGAAAAGGAAGCGGCAGAGCATGCAACCATCGCGAAGTCGCATTTTCTTGCCGCGGCCAGTCACGACCTGCGCCAGCCATTGCATGCGCTGGGGCTTTTCGTCTCGGGACTGGCGCAGTCGGAGGTGGCAAAGCATGAGCCGAGGCTGGTCGCGCAAATCCAGACGGCGGTGGATATGCTGCAGAATTTGCTTGACGCCATTCTGGACATTTCGCGGCTGGACGGCGGTAACATCGTTCCGGAGATTGCCAGCTTTCCCCTCGGGCCCGTGCTGGATCGGCTGACCCACGATCTTGAGCTGCTGGCCGAGCAGAAGGGCCTGCAGCTCAAGGTGAGATCGGCGCAAGCCTGCGTGCACAGCGATCAAAAGATCGTCGAACGCATCCTGCTCAATCTGGTCAGCAATGCTTTGCGCTACACCCAGGCCGGCGGTGTGCTGCTGAGCTGTCGTCGTCGTCGCGGCACGGTGCTGGTCGAGGTCTGGGATACCGGCGAAGGGATTCCGGAGAACGCGCGCGAGGAAATCTTCGAGGACTATGTGCAACTGGGGAACCCCGAGCGCGATCGCGCCAAGGGGCTCGGGCTCGGCCTGGCGATTTGCCGACGTCTCGCCGACCTGCTGGCGATTCCGATCGGCGTTCGTTCGCGGCCGGGACGAGGATCCGTGTTCTGGATCGAACTGCCTCTGGCGCAAGAGGGCGCGCTCAGCAGCGCGGTGGTTGCCGAGATTCCTCAGGCCCAGCAAGCGGCCGATGCCGCCCGGATAGCGGGAACAGTCCTGGTGGTGGAGGGCGACGCACTGGTGCGCGCGGGCATGGAACAGGCGATCGTCAGCTGGGGTGGCAGCGTCATACTGGCGGCTACTCGTGAGGAAGCCTTGCACCGCTGCCGCGAGAGCGACCAGGCACCCGATCTGACGATCTGCAATCTGCGCCTGCCGGGAGGGGTCGGCGGCATCGAACTGGCGCAGGAACTGCTACGCCAG
>JBAQER010000389.1:0-3319 GCA_049286845.1 Bradyrhizobium sp. | reverse complement strand
GCTTCGCATCGCCCCGGAATGACGAACAAGAAAACAGGGAGTGGACATGTCCGATATTTTCGCTGTCAAGGCGCTGGTGTTCGACGTGTTCGGCACCTGCGTCGACTGGCGCACCAGCCTGATCGATGATTTCACCAAGTGGTCGGAGACGCGCGGCATCAACGCGGACTGGACCGCTCTGGTCGATGGCTGGCGCGCGGTCTATGCCGCCTCGATGGACGAGGTGCGCAAGCATCCCGAGCGCGGCTACATGATCCTCGACACGCTGCACCGGCAGTCGCTGGAAAAGCTGGTTGCGCAGTTCGCGATTTCGGGCCTCACCGAAGCCGACCTGCATCACCTGACCATGGGTTGGCATCGGCTTCATGCCTGGCCCGACACCGTGGCTGGACTGACGCGGCTGAAGGCGAAATACATCATCTCGCCGCTGTCCAACGGCAATGTGGCGTTGCTCACCAACATGGCGAAGTTCGCGAGGTTGCCCTGGGACCTGATCATGTCGGCGGAACTTTTCGAACATTACAAGCCCGATCCCGAGACCTATCTCGGCGCTGCAAAGCTGCTTTGCCTGCCGCCGGAGCAGGTGATGATGGTGGCCGCGCACAACAACGACCTGAAGGCCGCGCAGCAACTGGGACTGAAAACCGCCTTCGTGGCGCGGCCGACCGAATACGGCCCGCACCAGAAATACGATTTCGAGGCCACGGGCGACTGGGATATCGTCGCCAAGGATTTTAACGGGATAGCCGAGCGAATGGGCTGTTAGGGCAGGGCCGCAGGCTCTACCCTCATCCCCGGATGAGCACACTTGCGCTGACCGGATGACGGACCCGTGTTGCGGAAGTAATCGCTGTCCCTATTTGCTGAAGGCATCATGACGCTCCCCGCATCCGCATTGCCCGTCGAAGCGCCCCCGGCGTTTCTCGGCGTCGCGCGCTCCGCGACCGGAAAGCTGTGGCGCGACCGGCTCGACGCGAGAGGGGCGGCGCGGGCGCTGGCGATCGCGCAGCGCTATCAGTTGCCGGAAATGCTGGCGCGGGTGCTGGCGGGGCGCGATGTCGAGCTCGACGCGGTCGAGGACTTCCTCGATCCCACCATCCGCAAGCTGATGCCCGATCCCTACACCGTGACGCAAATGGAAGCCGCCGCCAAGCGCATCGCGGACGCAGCGACCCGCCGCGAAAAGGTGGCGATCTTCGGCGATTACGATGTCGACGGCGCCACCTCGGCGGCGCTGCTGGCGTGGCACCTTCGCCATTGCGGGCTCGATCCGCTGATCCATATTCCCGACCGGATTTTTGAAGGCTACGGCCCCAATACCGAGGCGATCCGCATGCTCGCGGGTAAGGGCGCCACGCTGCTGGTGACGGTGGATTGCGGCACCACCAGCCTCGAGCCGCTGGCGGAAGCGCGGCGGCTCGGGATGTCGGTCGTCGTCATCGACCATCATCAATGCGGCGACGAATTGCCCGATGTCGAGGCGCTGGTGAATCCGAACCGGCCCGACGATCTCTCGGGTCTCGGCCACCTTGCCGCGGTCGGTCTCGTGCTGGTGACGCTGGTCGCGGTCAACCGGGAACTGCGCAGCCGCGGCTTCTGGACCGCCGAAATGCCCGAGCCTGATCTCTTGGGCATGCTGCATCACGTCGCGCTCGGCACCGTCGCCGATGTCGCGCCCCTGACCGGGCTCAACCGCGCCTTTGTCGCCAAAGGCCTGATCGCGATGCGGCGTCGCGATCATGTCGGCCATACCGCGCTGATGGATGTATCGCGGCTGAACGGTCCGCCGGAAGCCTGGCATCTCGGCTTCATGCTGGGGCCGCGCATTAATGCCGGCGGACGGATCGGGCGCGCCGATCTCGGCGTGCGGCTGCTTTTGGAAGGCGATATCTCCGAAGCCGCACGGATCGCCGCCGAACTCGACCGCCTCAACACCGAGCGCCGCGTCATCGAGCAGATGGCGGAGGCGCAGGCCGAGGCCGAGGCGCTGGCTTCGCTCGGGCTGGAAGACAAGGGCTCGGTCATTGTCACGGCCTCGGAAGGCTGGCATCCCGGCGTGGTCGGCCTCGTCGCTTCCAGGCTGAAGGAGAAATTCTCACGGCCGGCCTTTGCGATTGCGCTGGAGCCGGGCGGGATCGGTACTGGCTCGGGCCGCTCGATCTCCGGCGTCGATCTCGGCAAGGCGGTGCGGCAGGCCGTTCATGACGGCCTGTTGCTGAAGGGCGGCGGGCACGCCATGGCCGCCGGCGTCACGCTGCGCAAGGAGAAGCTCGCGGAATTCCGCGCCTATATGGAAACCGCGCTTGCCGCTGACGTCGCCAATTCGCGGCACGACAACGAGCTGTTCATCGACGGCGCGGTGAGTGCGCGCAGCGTGACGCCGGAATTTGCCGCTACCCTGAACCGCGCCGGTCCCTTCGGCGCCGGCAATCCCGAGCCGGTGGTGGCGCTGCCGTCGCATCAGCTGGTCTACGCCGATGAAGTCGGTCAGGCGCATTTGCGGCTGCGCTTCAAGGCCGGCGACGGCGCCACCGTCAATGGCATCGCCTTTCGTTCAGTCGGACAGAAGCTCGGCCACGCCCTGATCGGGCATCGCGGCCAGCCCCTGCATGTCGCAGGATCGCTCGCGGTCGATCGCTGGCAGGGTACCGAGCGCGTGCAGTTTCGCGTCATCGACGTCGCCGTGCCGGATCAGGGGCCGGCGATAATCAGATAGACCGAAAACAACGATGACAACGGGAGTGGAAATGACGGGGCAGGTTCAGGGCAAGGTTGCACTGGTCACGGGCGGTTCGTCGGGCATTGGCGCCGCGGTCTCCGAGTTGCTGGCACGGGAGGGCGCTGCAGTTGCCGTGACCGATATCGACGACCTCAAGGGGCCCGAAGTGGTCGCCGGCATCAAGAAAGCCGGTCACGAGGCGGTGTTCCTGCATCAGGACGTCACCAGTGAGACTCGCTGGGCGGAAGTGGTTGCCGAAGTCGAAAAACGCTTCGGCCGGCTGGATATCCTGGTGTCGAATGCGGGCATCGGAATTTCGGTGCCGTCGATCGTTCACATGTCGCTGGAGGACTGGCGGCGGCAGACCGCGATCAATCTCGACGGCGTATTTCTCTCGGTGAAGCATTGCCTGCCCGCGATGCGCAGGCGCGGCGGCGGCTCGATCATCATGATGTCGTCCCTGGCGGGCCTGCGCGGCGCGCAAACGCTGGCCGGCTATTGCGCGACCAAGGGCGGCGTGCGGCTGTTTGCCAAAGCGATCGCGATGGAGTGCGCATCTTTCGGAGACGGCATCCGGGTCAATTCGGTGCATCCCGGGAT
>JBAQER010000388.1:0-2026 GCA_049286845.1 Bradyrhizobium sp. | reverse complement strand
TTTTCGATTTCAGCACCGCCGGCAACGCCACGATCATAACCAACAATGGCGGCAGCACGTACTTTTTTGACAACGCTACCGGCGGTAACGCTGCCTTCATCACTATCGGCACCGGCTTCGTCGATTTCGCCGGCAGTCTCGGTCCGAACGGCGACGGCCGGATCCCGGCGGGCTCGATCGCGGGATCCGGCACCTATTACATCGGCGCCGGCAACACGCTGGTCGTCGGCGGCAACAATCTGTCGACCGAAGTCAGCGGCGTGATTGCCGACGATTGCGGCTGTTCACCGGGACCTGGCTCGCTGGAAAAGGTCGGAACCGGCAACCTGATCCTGTCGGGCGTCAACACCTATACCGGAACGACGGTGATCAACGGCGGCACGCTCAGCGTCAATGGCTCCATCGTGTCGTCAAGCAGCGTTACCGTGAACGTCGGCGGCACGCTCGGCGGCAACGGCATCGTCGGCGACACCCTGATCAATGGCGGAACGCTGGCGCCCGGCAATTCGGTCGGCTTGCTGACGGTGCAGGGCAGTCTGGCGTTCACTGCGGCGTCCAGCTACCTGGTGGAAATCTCGGGCGCGAACAGCGATCGCACCAATATCACCGGCGTCGCGGCGCCCGGGGGCGCGACGGTCAATGCAGTCCTGCTGGCCGGCACCATCCTCAAGCAATACATCGTCCTCAACGCCACCGGCGGCGTCGCCGGCGCCTTCAATCCGCTGGTCAATGTCAATGTGCCGAACTTCGCGCCCAGCCTGAGTTATGACGCCAACAATGTTTACCTGAATTTCGCGCTGAATTTTAATCCGCCCGGCGGTCTCAACGTCAACCAGCAGAACGTCGCCAATGCGCTGACCAATTTCTTCAATGCGACCGGCGGCATTCCGCTGGCGTTCGGTGCGCTGACGCCGGCCGGCCTGACGCAGGTGTCGGGCGAGCTGGGGACCGGATCGCAGCAGGCCACCTTCGATGCGATGAATATGTTCCTCAGCCTGCTCACCGATCCCTTCGTCGCCGGCCGCGGCGATGGCGTGACCGCGGGCGCCGGAGCGGGGGCGTTCGCCGATGAAACCGTGGGGGTCCATGCCTATGCGCGAAAGAACAATGCCGCGCGCGGCGCCTTCGCCAAATTCTCGACCAAGGCCGAGGTAGCGCGCAACAATTTGTTCGATCCGCACTGGAGCGTGTGGGGCGCGGCCTATGGCGGCAGCAGCTCTACCGACGGCAACGCGGCGCTGGGATCGAACGATGCCACGGCGCGCGCGTTCGGCTTTGCCGCCGGCGCGGACTACCGGATCTCGCCGGCGACGCTGGCCGGCTTTGCGCTGGCCGGTGGCGGCACCAATTTTGCCGTCAACGGATTCGGCTCCGGACGTTCGGACCTGTTCCAGGCCGGCGTCTTCGTGCGCCACACGGCTGGCCGGGCCTATGTGACGGGTGCGCTGGCCTATGGCTGGCAGGATGTGACGACGGATCGCACCGTCACCGTTGCCGGCGTCGACCGGCTGCACGCGCAGTTCAACGCCAATGCCTGGTCGGGCCGCGTCGAAGGCGGCTACCGTTTCGTCACCCCGTGGATGGGCGTTACGCCCTATGCCGCCGGCCAGTTCACCACCTATCAGCTGCCGGCCTATGCCGAGCAGGTGCTGTCGGGCGCCAACACCTTTGCGCTGAACTACGCCGCCAAGGATGTCACGGCGGCGCGCAGCGAACTCGGCGTCCGAGCCGACCGGTCGTTCGCGATGCGGAATGGAATTCTAACGCTGCGCGGCCGCGCCGCCTGGGCGCATAATTTCAACACGAGCCGCAGCGTCACCCCGGTGTTCCAGACGCTGCCGGGCACCGCCTTCCTCGTCAACGGCGCGGCGCAGGCCCCCGATGCGGCGCTGACCACGGCGTCGGCCGAGATGAAATGGTTGAACGGCTGGTCCGCCGTCGCCACCTTCGAGGGCGAGTTCTCCGACGTCACCAAATCCTACGCCGGCAAGGGCGTCGCGCGCTATACGTGGTAAGAGGGTTCGTC
>JBAQER010000387.1:0-5988 GCA_049286845.1 Bradyrhizobium sp. | reverse complement strand
CGTGGGGCGAGGCCATCTTGCACGGAACGGAGTTGGCGGCTGAAGACTTCAACAAGGACGGGGGGCTCGACGTTGGGGGGAAACGTTACCCCATACGCGTGATCGCCTATGATACGAAATACAAAGCGAACGAAGCATTGAGTGCCGCTAACAGGCTGATCTCTGAAGACAATGTAAAATTCATTTTGGGCCCGGTAGGCGCCGCTGAAGCGTACGCGACGCAGGATATTACAACCGCCAAGAAGGTCATCACATTGGTGTTCGCGTGGAGCCCAAGAGTGCTGGGTCCCAAGCTTCCATTTCAGTTTCGGGTGTCGACCTCGACCGACGAATTCGCTCCGCCCCAGATCCGTTGGATCGGACAAAAGATCAAGTTGAAGACGGTTGGTGGCCTTTTCCCGAATGATGAATATGGCCAACAGTCATCAAAACAGGTGATCGACGAATACGCGAAAACAGGGACGACGGCGTTTGTGGAATTGTTCGAGCGTGACCGCGTCGATTTCGTCCCGCTCCTGACCCGGCTAATAGGTCGCGGAATTGAAGCTGTAGAACTCGACGGCAATTCGCCGACTACGGCAGGTTTGATCGTGAAGCAGGCGCGAAGCCTCGGTTTTACGGGACCGTTTGTTCGAAGCGGAGGCCCGGCTGAGCGAGAAATCCTTCAGGTCGCCGGCAAGGCAGCGGCGGAAGGGATGTACCTGCATTCGCCGGTAAATCCAATCGATCCCGGAATTTTGGCTTTCGAGGCGCGCCATAAGAAGAAATATGGAAGCGACATGAGCGGATTTATGCCGTCGTTTTACGATGGTGCTCGCATGTTATTCGAGGCGATACAAAAGGCCGGCACGATCGAGGATACGGAGAAAGTTGCCAAAGCGCTTGAAGGTATAAATCACTTTCAAGGCCTGCAGGGCGAGCTTGGCTGGTCATCGGGCAACTATGGCATTCCTCGCCAGATCAATGCTCCGTTCTACATTGTCCAGATCAAAGACGGTCGAACGGTTCCTGTCGCGCGCTGCACCTATGCTGAATGCAAGGATATGAACTAGCACGCGATCTGGTGTTTACACGGCTGATGGCGCGTGGCGCATTGACGTTTCGCCTTCCGCTTGCGCGGCGGGTTTCGTCAACGTGCCACGCATCAAGGCTGTCCATGACGCGATGGGTACAGGCAGGCTGGCGGCAGAGCATTTGCTGCCGTACTTGCTGGCGGTCGGACGAACGATGAGCTCGTCGACTACGAGAATGCTTGGCGAGATTCAGCCGTCGGAAACGACCTTTTCAAGGTCCGCAACGTCAAGCTACTTTGGTCGAGGGTCGATCATCGCTTTGCGCTCAGAAATCCCGCCTTGGTGAGCGTTCCTTCCAAAAAATGCCATCCCAATGTCAGCGCGCCGAACTTCGCGTGCAGCGATGTCACGTCGGCCGCCGTCAGGCAGAAGCTCCACTCGGCGGCCCGAGCAGAATTCCCGCACCGCCTCTCATTATCTGACCTGTAGCCGGTTTTGACCGCTGTTCTAGGCGAGTTCGTAAAGCTCGGAGAGCAGCGCTTCCCGGGCGGAGATGATGTGCTTGGCAATAATATGCATAGACCCTTTGATATCGTGTTTTTCAAGCGCGTCCAGAAGCTGCGCATGCTCAGCCGCTGCGGCTATACTGCGATCGTACCTATAACCTTCGTGCCGCCGCTTGAGAGCCAGCCGCTCGAAGGTTTGCGCGAGCAGGCGCAGGACGTAGCGATTGCCCGAAAGCTCGGCAAGTTTGAGGTGGAATAAAACGTCCGCCAATATTCGTTCCGTGAGCGCCGGAGGCGAGATGGCGTCACTATACCTCTTTGCGTAAGCCTTGAGGGCGTCTAAGGCGCTTCGTGAAAGCGGCCCGCGATCAAGTGCGGCTTTCAATGAATATAGCTCCAGCGCCTCGCGTGCGCTGTAAAGATCGAAAGCCTCTTCTCGAGTTATGCCCGCAACGTAGAAACCGCGCCTCGGTAGACGGGTGACGAATCCTTCCTGATATAGCCGCTCGAGCGCTTCTCTGACCGGCGTACGAGATACATTGAGATTGTCGGCCAACTCTTCGTGCACGAGCTTGCATCCCGGTCCCAGTTGGCCGACGAGAATCATTTTCTTGAGACTGCTGTATGTTACAGAATTGACGCTTTCTGCTTTTCCTCGAGATTTGACATCCCGTGCCTCTACCATGTCGCAGATTGCTTCCCATTCAAGCTTCGGGGATTGGCGGACTTGCGTCCCTTTAACGGCGCCTGGCGTTTTTCGCGGTTCCCGCCTTTGCGAATCACGATCTGTCGTCACTGCATTATCCTTGCTTAAGTCGCGCAACAGTACCGCGCCGACCCTTACGGCCAAGTCGACAGCCTTTACCATAAGGCCGGTGAAGTTTAGGCGCGCCGCTGCGTCACGGCAATATGCGTTAACTTGCGACTGACGTCGTTCACCGGAAAATACCCGATCCGCCAACAATAGACCAATTTAACTTGCTTTTCAAAATTTTTCATGCAATTTTGCATCCTGTTTCGGTGACTTATTGCGGCGCACTCGCGCAGAGGTTTCGTCAGGGTCAGGCCAGCCAGGGAATGCGATGCTGGAAAGTCTTCAAAAATATATTGGTGTTCAGTCGGATTGGGAGGTGGCTTGCGACAAGGTGGAGTCGGGCGCTGTCCGTCGATTTGCTCAAGCAATCATGGACGATGATCCGGCTTACGGTCCAGCCGCTGAGACTCGGTGGGGAAGCCCGGTCGCGCCGCCGCTTTATCCCATGATGATGTTCCGGAGGCCGCTCGGCGCTCCCGATCCAGTACAATTGAATGCCGAAAATCCTGGATTCGATGGTTTAGGGCAGGGCAGCTCGGTCACACGCGGTCTTCCCGAAATGGAGCCTCTCGCAGGCTACGCAATACTCAATGGGGGCACTGAAGTAGAATTCTTTCGCTATGCGCGGCACGCCGAAATAGTGCGTATGCGTTCGCGCTACGTGAATGTCTCCGAGAAGACGTCAAGCAAGGGGACGATCTTTCTTGTCGTGACGGAATCGGAGTTCGCGACCCTTGATGGCGAAACCTTGATGCGCGCCCGTCGCACGCTCATCCGAAGGAAGGCCCGATGAGCTTGATAGTCGAGCGGCCGATTGTCTTTGAAGACGTCCAGGTCGGGCACGAGGTCGGCCCGCTGCTTAAGGGCCCTCTTGGTACAATGCATCTGATGCGTTGGTCGGCGGCAATGGAGAACTGGCATCGAATTCATTACGACCGCACGTTCGCTAGAGAACATGACGGACTCCCGGACATTTTGGTGAATGGCTCACTCAAACAACAGTTCGTGGTGCAGTTGCTGAAAGACTGGGTCGGGCGCGATGGCTGGGTGTGGAAAGTGGCGTTTCAATTTCGAGCAATGAACCTGGTCGATGAAGTTCTCAGTATCTGGGCCCGCGTTCAGGCCATCAAGGATGTCGGCGCATATGGCCTTGTCGAGCTCGAGCTCGGCATTCGCAATGCGGCCGGACTGGAATCGACTCCTGGGACCGCCACAGTCGCGCTTCCGCATCGCGACGGACCGGCCGTCCCCTATCCGTTTGTCCCGCCTTATTGAGCAGGAGTTGTTATGTCTGACTTGCCGCAGAAAATCCGCATCAACGAGGAAGGGCCGCGCGAGGGGTTTCAGTTTGAAAAGGGGCCGATCGCGACAGATCGCAAGATCGCACTGATTGACAGCCTTTCAGAGACCGGGCTCAAGCAGATCCAGGTCGCATCTTTCGTCAACCCGAAAAATGTGCCGGGAATGGCGGATGCCACCGAAGTTGTCGCCGGTTTTACTCGCCACCCAGGTATCAGTTACACCGCACTTTGGCTCAACGAAAAAGGGTTGCAGCGGGCGCTGGCAACAAGACGGCTCGACGTGAAGGGATCGCTCTCGCTTACGGCGTCGGAAGCCTTCTTGAAGCGGAATCAAAATCGTACAGCGAGCGAAGATCTGGCGGCTGAGCGAGGCATTGCCCGGATGTACAAGGCCAATAATGTTCCAGTTGAGCGCATTTCCATTCGCGCTGCGTTCGGGTGCAATTACCAGGGAGATATCTCCGTATCGCATATCGTTGCCCTCATTAGCAGCCTGGTCGAAATGGCCAACGAAGAGGGATTTGCAATACGGGTTGTCTCGCTGGCGGATACAATGGCATGGGCAACTCCTGCAAGCGTAAAGCGTCTGGTCGGCGCTATTCGCGAATCCCATCCCGATCTTGCGATCGCTCTTCATCTTCACGATACGCGCGGAATGGGGATCGCGAATGCCTTTGCAGGACTGGAGATGGGCGTAGCAATCTTCGACGCATCCGTAGCAGGGCTCGGTGGTTGTCCATTCGCCGGTCATTGTGGAGCCGCAGGTAATGTTTGCACCGAAGACCTCGTTTTTATGTGCGACGAGATGGGCATTGAAACCGGAGTTGATCTTTCGAAGCTGATCGAGTCTGCCCTTTTGGCGGAGGACGTTGTCGGCCATCCTCTTCCCGGTTCTGTGATGCGCGGCGGAACACTGAAGGCCTTGCGTGCGGCGGCTCAATTGGGTGCAAGTGCATGACGGCTGTCCGTCTTACCGAGCAGCTCGGATCCTTTGTGTCCGCTCTGAAAGCGAACAACACACCCCCGCTCGCCCGGCGCCGGGCAATTGAAGGGTTCATTGATTGCTTTGGGGTAATGACCGCTGGCGCCGATGAGCCAGCTGCACAGGTCGTACGCCGCCTTGCATCGCGAGAAGACGGAGATTCTGGCACCTGGCCCGATGCGCTGCTGACCAGCAGTTGCGCGGCGGCTCTCGTAAATGGCACAGCGGCGCACGCCTTGGATTACGACGACACCGGACTGAAGGGCCATCCGAGCGCTGTTCTTGTACCCGCAATCCTGGCGACAGCAGAAGAAATCGGCGCCTCCGGCGCGTCTATGGTGACGGCGTATCTCGCCGGATACGAGACGTGGGCTGAATTGATTTTTCGAGAACAAGACCAGCATCCCACCAAGGGTTGGCATATCACCGGCATTTTTGGTGCCATAGCTGCTGCCGCCGCCTGTGCTTCAATCCGCGAGCTCGACGCAGCGTCTACAGTGACAGCGCTCTCGATAGCTGCATCCCAGAGTTCGGGGCTCCTTGCGAATTTCGGCACCATGGTCAAACCGCTGCATGCCGGTCTCGCCGCGCGTGCCGGAGTCTTTTCTGCAGAACTGGCTGCTGCCGGTTTGAGCGCTTCTCCGGACGCTTTTGAACATCCGCAAGGTTTTCTTGCTGCGGTATCACCCGCTGGACGCTTCGACATTACCTCGCCCGTTCGGGCAGGTCGGGAATGGCGAATGCTATCGATTGGCTTGAACGTCAAGAAATATCCGATGTGTTACTGTACGCATCGACCGATCGACGGGGCATTGAATCTTCGAGCGAAGCAATCGATAAATGCGCGTGACATCGATAGCATCGTTGTTTCGATGAGTGCACGAAACGCTACGATTCTTCGTCACCATGCGCCTAAAACGGTCCTGGAAGCCAAGTTTAGCATCGAGTTCGCCATGGCCGCGGCATTCATTGCCGGTGCAGTCGGCATACGGGAAGTCGCCGACGGGTTTGTTCAGCGTCCTGACGTCCAGGAGTTTTTCCGGCGGGTCTCGGCTGGCAACGTGGTCGCTAGCGACCCGGTCACCGGGCACGGGGTCTACGACAAAGTCGATGTACGACTTGCGAATGGAAAGATCATCAGCAGCGGCGAAGTGGAAGTAGCGAGAGGAGCCGCGAGCCTACCAATATCCGATGAAGAGACGTTTTTAAAGTTTGAAGACTGTCTTGCGGCATCGAAATATCAACTCCATGCGAAAAAGCTCTTTGCGATGCTCTCGGACTTGGACGGGCTGGATCTCGTGAGAGACCTCTACGCCGACAGCGACATCGTAACATAAGGGAAATGATATGAGCACTTCACTCCGCGCAAAGG
>JBAQER010000386.1:0-1786 GCA_049286845.1 Bradyrhizobium sp. | reverse complement strand
CCGGGACCTGCATGTGTCGCGGAAGGTCGTGCGCAAGGTCATCCGTTCGGATGCGACGGAGTTCCGTTACGAACGCGAGACGCAGCCGCTTCCGAAGATCGGTCCCTGGCGCGAGCGGCTGGATTCTCTTTTGCTGTCAAACGAAGGAAAGGTGTCGCGGGAACAGCTGACGCTTACGAGGCTTTATGAAGAGCTGCGCGGCTTTGGTTATCAAGGCAGTTACGCGGCGGTTCGCCGTTATGCGATCGGCTGGCGCAAGGAGCGCGGCGCCGCGTTGGCGCAGGCCTATGTGCCGCTGAGCTTTGCGCCGGGCGAAGCCTATCAGTTTGACTGGAGCCACGAAGTCGTTGTGCTGAACGGCGCGACGGTGACGGTGAAGGTCGCGCATATGCGTCTCTGCCACAGCCGCATGCTGTTTGCGCGCGCCTATCCGCGCGAGACGCAAGAGATGGTGTTCGACGCGCATGACCGCGGCTTCGCCTTCTTCAAAGGCGCGTGCGAGCGCGGCATCTACGACAATATGAAGACGGCGGTGGAGACGATTTTTGTCGGCAAGGAGCGACAATATAATCGGCGCTTCCTTCAGATGTGCGGGCATTATCTTGTCGAACCCGTCGCCTGCACGCCGGCGTCTGGCTGGGAGAAGGGACAGGTCGAAAATCAGGTCGGACTGGTGCGCGAGCGCTTCTTCACGCCGCGTCTGCGGTTCAAGAGCTATGACGAGTTGAACGCCTGGTTGCTCGACAAATGCGTCGCCTACGCCAAAGCGCATCGCCATCCCGAGATTGTCGACAAGACGATCTTCGAGGCGTTTGAGGAAGAGCGGCCAAAGCTCATTCCATTACGCGGTTGCTTCGACGGCTTCCACGCGGTGAGCGTAGCGGTGTCGAAGACCTGCCTGGTTCGCTTCGACAACAACAAATACTCGGTCAAGGCGAGCGCTGTCGGGCGCCCCGTCGAACTCCACGCCTACGCCGATCGCATCGTCATTCGGCAGGACGGGATTGTTGTCGGCGAACATCGCCGCCGCTTCGGTCGCGAGGAGACGGCTTACGATCCCTGGCATTACGTGTCGGTTCTGGCCCGTAAGCCCGGCGCGTTGAGGAACGGCGCGCCGTTCAAGGACTGGGTGCTGCCGTCGGCCATGGAGAAAATCCGGCGCAAGCTCGCGGGCTCCGCCGACGGCGACCGGCAAGTGGTGAAAATCCTCGCGGCGGTTCTGGACGACGGCTTGCCGGCGGTCGAAGCCGCCTGCGCCGAGGCAATGGATCAGGGCGTGCATTCCGCCGACGTCATTCTCAACATCCTCGCACGGCACCGCGATCCCGGCCCGCCGCTGACGATCCTCACGCCGGACGCCCTGAAGCTGAGGCATGTCCCGCTGGCCGATTGCGCAAGATACGATCAACTGAGGAGTTCAGGCTGATGATGGAACGCACGCAAATCTTCGATCTGATGGGCGAACTCAAACTCTACGGCATGAGGAACGCCTACGATGAAGTGATGACGACCGGCATCAAGCGACAGCATGAGCCGCCGCAGATCGTCGGCGATCTTCTCAACGCCGAGGTCGCCGAAAAGCAGGCGCGCTCCATCAAATATCAGATGACCATCGCCAAGCTCCCTCTGGCCAAAGACATCGACGACTTCGACTTCGACGGCGCGACCGTCAACGAAACTCTGGCGCGCGATCTTGCCGGCGGCTTCGTCCCCCAGCAGCGCAATATCGTTCTCGTCGGCGGCACCGAGTCCGCGTCATAATGCTCATCTCTCTATCTTATTGAAA
>JBAQER010000385.1:0-3429 GCA_049286845.1 Bradyrhizobium sp. | reverse complement strand
CGCCGATAGACCCCCCACCCCCGACCCCTCCCCACCGCTGCGCGGGGGGGAGGGAAGAAGAAGATGAACGCTCGCTCTAGCTCCCGCTGAACGAATTGTATCCCTGGTCTTCCCAGAAGCCGCCCTTGTAATCGTTGGTGACTTCCATCGAGACCACGTATTTCGGATTCTTGAAGCCGAGTTTGGTCGGCACGCGAATCTTCATCGGATAGCCGTAGGCGCGCGGCAGGATCTCGTCGCCGAATTTGAAGGTCATCTGGGTCTGCGGATGCAGCGCGGTCGCCATGTCGAGCGGCGAATTGTAGCCCTCCGCGTCGGCGCACTGGAACCAGCAATATCTGGCGCGGGTGTTGGCGCCGACCAGTTTGAGAAAATCGCGCAGCGGCGTGCCGGTCCAGCTTCCGATCGCGCTCCAGCCCTCGACGCAGATGTGGCGCGTGACCTGCTTGACCTGCGGCAGCTTGTAAAGCTCCTCCAGCGTCCATGATTTCTTGTTGTCGACGAGGCCGCGCACCTCGAATTTCCATTCCTTGCCGTCGATATCAGGCGCGTCGTCGAGCGCGTAGTAGGCGTTGAAGGGGAACGGCTTGGTGATGGCGCTTTCCGGGAAGGTCGGCGCCAGCGCATTCGGATTGAAGATCGCCGCCTGCACGCCGTCATTGAATTTCGAGATCTGCTTCAGCATCTCCTCGGCGGAGAACGAGTCGGAGACGTCGCAGCCGGTCAGCAGCGTCAGCGCACCGAGGCTGGCGCCGCCGGATATGAAGCGCCGGCGCGTCAGGTCCGGCATCAGCCTGGTGGCGTCCCTGACCAGCAACTGCTTGTCGACGCCGGGGATCAGAAGCGAACGAAGTCGGCCCATGACATATGCTCCCAGATTTGGACTCAGCGGCCAATAATCATGGCGCGCAGGCTCTTGGGTACCAGCACCGCGAGCGCGACATGTACGATCAGGAACGCGACGATCGCCGTCATGCAGATGAAGTGGACGTAACGCGCGGCGTCATAGCCGCCGAACAGCGCCGTCAGATATTGCAGCTGCACCGGCTTCCAGATCGCCAGACCCGACAGCACGACGAGGACGCCGATCACGATGATCCCCGCATAGAGCAGCTTCTGCACGTAATTGTATTTGGTGAGATCGTCATGCGACAGCTTGCCGGTCAGCGCCGCCCTGGCGTCGGAAATCACGCCCTCCGGCGTGATCGGCAGGAGCTTCTTGCGGAAGCGGCCGGTTGCAAGACCCAGCGCGAGATAGACGAGGCCGTTGACCATCAACAGCCACATCGCCGCGAAATGCCAGAGCAGCGCGCCGCCGAGCCAGCCGCCCAGCGTAATCGAGTGCGAGAAGCGGAAATCGAATAGCGGCGAGGCGTTATAGATCTGCCATCCCGACATGATCATCAGGACCATTGCCACCGCGTTGATCCAGTGCAGGGTGCGGACCCAGGCCGGCTGGATGACCTTCGCCGACGTGGCGGCCGCGGTGTGCTGGTCGTTGACTGCGAGGCTGGACATGGTGATTCCCTGGCTGTTCCACGCTGAGGAGAGGCCGATACGTGCTTATACGCCGGAAGCAGGCGCTTCGTTACTGCCAAGGCAGCTATCAGGTTGATGCCTGTGGCCTATGGCGGTCACGAAAAAGCGAGCCGGGTTGCCCCGGCTCGCGCCTCGCGCATCCTGTTGGGACAAGGTCAGGATACCTGCGGTATTACGAGGCCGGCATCAGGACGGTGTCGACCACGTGGATCACGCCGTTCGACTGATTGACGTTCGAGATCGTCACCATCGAGGTGCCGCCCTTGGCGTCGACGATCCAGACCTTGCCGTCCTGGAGCTTCACCGTCAGTTCCTCGCCTTCAGCGGTCTTGAGCTTCTTGCCGTCGGTCAGGCTGGCGGCTTCGAGCTTGCCCGGAACCACGTGGTAGGTGAGGATCTTGGTGAGGGTCGCCTTGTTCTCTGGCTTCACCAGGGTATCGACGGTGCCGGCCGGCAGCTTGCCGAAGGCGGCGTTGGTCGGCGCGAACACCGTGAACGGGCCCTTGCCTTCCAGCGTCGCAACCAGGCCGGCGGCCTTCACCGCCGCAACCAGCGTGGTGTGATCCTTGGAGTTGACGGCGTTCTGGATGATGTTCTTCGAGGGGAACATCGCGGCGCCGCCGACCATCACGGTCTTCTCGCCGGACATTTCGCTTTTCATCATCTTGTCTTGCGCGCTGACGGGCGCGACGACGGCGGCGGTCAGAGCCAGGGCGCCAAAGGCGGCGGCGGAAAAGAGTGCAATACGTTTGGACATGGAAGCGTCTCCCGATGATTGAGGTGACCGGCGGAGGTCCGCCGACGATGGAGGGGCAACAACGACGCTCGTCCGTGGGTGATCGGAGCGTCGCCGTTGGGCCGAGTTACGGGAGGTTTTCGGGCCGGTTTCGCAGAATAATTTATCGTGATGCCTGAAACTATTTTCGACGCAGCCCGTGTGGGGCTGCACCGAGCGCACGCGCCGCGATCCGCTCGACGGCCAAGCGATTGACCAAGTAATTGACCGGTTTACGAAAGACACGTTATGTCCGGCGCACCTGCCAGACAGACGGGGATTGGAACCCCGCAACGAGGATCCATGACCCAATCCGTGCTGCGTGACGACCGCGACGGCGTCGCCTATCTGACGCTGAACCGCCCGGACAAGCTCAATGCCCTGAACCTCGACGTTTTCCGGGCGCTTGAATCCCATGTGAAGGATATCGCCGGCGGTGCGGCGCGCGCGGTGGTGCTGCGCGGCGCCGGACGGTGTTTCTCGGCCGGGCACGACCTCGGCGATATCGCCGTCGGCGAGAAGCCGCTGCGCCCGAACTATCAATCGCACGTCATCGAAATGCTGGCTGATCTGCCGCTGCCGGTGATCAGCGCCGTGCACGGTCATTGCTACACCGGGGCACTGGAACTGGCGCTGGCCGGCGACATCATTCTCGCCGCCGAGTCCGCCAAGTTCGGCGACACCCATGCCAAATGGGCGCTGACCCCGGTCTGGGGCCTCAGCCAGCGGTTACCGCGCCGGGTCGGGACCTACAAGGCCCGGGAAATGATGTTTACCTGCCGCACCTATTCCGGCCGCCAGGCGCTGGAGATGGGACTTGCCAATGCCTGCGTGGCGGATGGCGAATTCGACAGCGCGATCCAGGCGCTGACCGCGGAGATAGCAGCCCATTCATCGTTCAGCCATGCCGCCAACAAGCGCCTGCTGATCGAGACCGACGGGCTGCCGCAGCCCGCCGGTCTTGCACACGAAATCTACCACAGCGCGGGCCGGGGCCCCGACATGGCCGAGCGGATCGCCGCCTTCACCCGCAAGACAGCGTCGAAATAGGCGTCGCAGCAAAATCGCGAAAACAACCCCATGCAAAGTTAGAATGCTCGTCACCCCCCTCCCTC
>JBAQER010000384.1:0-1904 GCA_049286845.1 Bradyrhizobium sp. | reverse complement strand
GTCTTGATGTCGTTCTCGCCGAACTTCACCAGCATCTTCGATGTTACGCCGGGCACCGTCTTCAGAGCGTCTTCCACACCAAGTTCCTTACGTTTGTTTTCGAGCTCGGCTTCGAGCTGTTCCAGATATTCGCGGGCCCGGCTCTGCAGCTCGTTGGCGGTTTCGTCGTCGAAGCCTTCGATGCCGGCCAGTTCCTTGACATCGACCAGCGCCAGTTCCTCCACCGAGGTGAAGCCTTCGGACGCCAGCAATTGGCCGACCACTTCGTCGACGTTCAGCGCTTCCATGAAGACGCGCGTGGAGTTCTCGAAATCGGCCTGGCGGCGCTCGGATTCTTCCTGTTCGGTCAGGATGTCGATGTCCCAGCCGGTCAGCTGCGAGGCGAGGCGCACGTTCTGTCCGCGCCGGCCGATCGCCAGCGACAGCTGGTTATTGGTGTCGGGCACCACGACCTCGATCCGCTCACGGTCCTCGTCGATCACGACCTTGGCGACTTCGGCGGGCGCCAGCGCGTTGACGACGAAAGTCGCGATGTCGGGCGACCACGGGATGATGTCGATCTTTTCGCCCTGCAATTCATTGACCACGGCCTGCACGCGCGAGCCGCGCATGCCGACGCAGGCGCCGACCGGATCGACCGAGGAATCCCGCGAAATCACGCCGATTTTCGCGCGCGAGCCGGGATCGCGGGCCACCGCCTTGATCTCGACGATGCCGTCATAGATTTCCGGCACTTCCTGCGCGAACAGCTTCGCCATGAACTGCGGGTGGGTGCGGGAGAGGAAGATCTGCGGTCCGCGGGTTTCGCGGCGGACGTCGAAAATATAGGCGCGGACGCGGTCGCCGTTGCGGAACACCTCGCGCGGCAGCATTTCGTCGCGGCGGATGATGGCTTCGCCGCGGCCGAGATCGACGATGACGCTGCCATATTCGACGCGCTTGACGATGCCGTTGACGATATCGCCGATGCGGTCCTTGAATTCCTGATACTGCCGGTCGCGCTCGGCCTCGCGCACCTTCTGCACGATCACCTGCTTGGCGGATTGTGCGGCGATGCGGCCATATTCCAGCGGCGGCAGGGTGTCGGCGATGGTGTCGCCGACCTGCGCGCCCGGATTGGCGCGTTGCGCGTCTATCAGCGAGATCTGGTTCGCCGAATTCTCGACCTGGTCGACCACCAGCATGTGGCGCGACAGCCGCAACTCGCCCTTCTTGGCGTCGATCTCGGCGTGGACGTCGGTCTCGCTGCCGTAGCGGGCCCGCGCCGCCTTGGCGATGGCGTCTTCCATCGCCGCGATTACGATGCCGCGGTCGATCGACTTTTCGCGGGCAACCGCGTCTGCGATCTGCAGCAGTTCGAGTTTGTTGGCGCTGACAGCTGCCATGGCTCAGTCTCCTTCAGTGGGATCGATTTCGCCGCCGGGCAAGCCTTGCGCGGCGAGGCGGTGTTTCTTGGTATTCTTCGGAACGGGCTTCTTTTGTTTCGGCTTCGGCTTGTTGCTCTTGGCCGGGTCGCTTTTCTTCGCGTGCGGCGGCGGCGGTGGCGCCAGCCCGAGATTCTGCTTGAGCTCGCGTTCCGCGGCCTTGCCGCGCCGCATCGATTCCGCGATCAGTTCGTCGGTCAGCACCAGCCGCGCGTCGGCGATGTCTTCCATGACCAGCAAGACCTCGGCATCTTCGTCCGTGCGTATGTCATCGCGATGTAGCCGCACCGCATCGCCCTCGACGCCCTCGAGTGTGCCGCGAAACCGCTTGCGGCCGGCATGCGCGACCGCCATCTCGATCTTGACGAGATGGCCGGCATAGCGCTCGAAGTCGGAGCGGCGCACCAGCGGCCGGTCGATGCCGGGCGACGAAATCTCCAGCCGGTAGGCCCGGTCGATCGGGTCGGCGACATCCAGCAC
>JBAQER010000383.1:0-7207 GCA_049286845.1 Bradyrhizobium sp. | reverse complement strand
GGCCAGCGCGGCGTCGATCTCGGCCCGGAAACGCCGCTGCGCCTCGGCGGCCACCGCCGCCATCAGGGCGTCGCGGCTGGGAAAATGCCGGAACGGCGCCCCCGGCGAGACGCCGGCGCGGCGAGCGGCCTCGCGCACGCTGACCGCCTCCGGCCCGCCCGCCTCGGCCAGTTCGAGCGCCGCCTCGACCAGCACGCGCTTGAGATCGCCATGATGATAGGGCTTCGGCGGTTCAACCGGGCGGCGTTTCGGTTTGGCGGGGACGGACATTGCAAATCGTCTAGCATCACCCGAACGTGAATGTAAGCACCGCATACACGGATTGACGATGCCCGCGCGCAAAATGTAACTGGTGATTACATTACGCAAAGGGAGGAACTCGCCATGCCGTCACGTCGCCAACACTGGTTCGAAGGCTGGCGGCTGTTCGCCGTGCTGGCGCTGATCCTCGCCGGGCTCTGCATCTGGATCGCGGGCATGCGGCAGTTCGAGGTCGACGGCGTGCGCATGGTGATCCGCTTCACCGCCCGGACATCGCTGTTGTTCTTCTGCCTGGCCTTCAGCGCCGCCGCACTGGCGCGGCTGTGGCCCAACGCCTGGACGCGATGGCAGCGCCGCAACCGGCGCTATCTCGGCGTGACCTTCGCCGCATCCCACGGCATTCATGCGATCGCCATCGCCTGTTTCGCGATCATGGATCCCGCGGGCTATGCCGCCGCCACCTCGGCCGCCTCCTATATCTTCGGCGGCATCGGCTATGCCTGCATCATCGCGATGGCGGCGACGTCGTTCGACCGCAGCGCCGCGGCGATCGGCCCGCGGGCCTGGCGCATCCTGCATCTCACCGGCGGTTATTATTTGTGGTTTCAGTTCATGGTCTCGTTGGGCAAGCGGATTCCCGACATGCCGCCCTACGCGCTGTTCCTGCTCCCGCTGCTGGCGGTGATGGCGCTGCGGCTGATCGCGATGGCGCCGGCGCGAACGCCGCGGACGGCACCTGCGGGATAGCGGCTGATGTCTTGCCTCATGCCGTCGGCATCAGCCCGAGGCGCTTGGCGATGATCCTGTCGACCGTGCGCTTCGGCAGCACGGCTGTGATCAGGTGCTGCATCGGATCCGGCGTGAGCTGGTAACGCACCTTGGGACTGGATGAGGTCAGGGCATCGGCGATCGCTTCCGCGATCTTTTCCGGCGGCAATCCGGTTTCGCCGAGCTGCAGCATGAATTTGCGGATTCGTTGCAGCGCCGGGAAGAACGGCGAGTTCCTGTAGACGGAAATATCGACCTCCTCGGCCTTGCTCCAGATCGGCGTCTTCACCGGGCCCGGTGCGACGATGATGACATCGATGCCGAACAGCATCATTTCGCGGCGCAGGCTCTCCGACAGCCCCTCGATCGCGTGCTTCGACGCCGCATAGGGCGCCGTCAGCGGCGCGCCAGCCCTGCCGGAGACCGAGCTGATCATCACGATCCGGCCCTTCGGGCCCTTCAGCGACGGATCGGATCCGAGCAGCGGACCGAAGGCCTGCGTGGCGATCACAGGCCCGATGACGTTGACATCCAGCTGGCGGCGGAATTCGTCGGCCGCGAGTTCAAGCACCGGCCCCGCAACCGCGATGCCGGCATTGTTGACGAGGCCGGTGAGCGTCTCGCCGCCGAGCGCGGCCCGCACCTCGCGGGCCGCGGTCAGTACCTTTGCTTCGTCGGTGACGTCGAACAACAGCGGCGTGAAATTCGCGCCGAATTCGTTTCCGAGGCGGTCGGCATCGGCTTGCTTGCGCACGCTGCCGAACACGCGAAATCCGCGATCGAGCAACAGCTTCGCGGTGGCCCAGCCGATGCCCGTGGACGCCCCGGTGATGACGACAGATCGCATGGATAGCTCCCTTTTGGTTCAGCGAGCCTTTGTGGCCCGCACGGAACGCGGCACAGTCGGCTGACGATGTTGGCTTTTCCGCCCTGCTCAGTATAGCCGGGCAATAAAGCCGGACGCCCAAACCTGAAACGGCCAACATGGGCAATATTGATCACAATGTCGGGTTCGGCCGTGGCAACAGACCTTCCCCAAAGCAAAGGCCTTCCCAAGGGAGAGTGGAATCGGGGTCGCCTGGGGGCGCGCGCGTACAATTTTGACCAGATGCGCGAAACCAAGAGATGACCGGGTCGTTAGGGTCACACACCCCAATGGAGAAAAATCCCATGCGCGTGTTTGTCCTCGCCACGATGTTACTCGCCTCGTCGAGCCTCTGCTCATTCGCCCAGGAGCAGGAAAAGGCGCCGGTTGCAGCTCCGCAAGCCGGTACTCCGGCCCAGACTGACCAGAACTCCCAGCCACAACGGGAACAACGAACCGGCCGCGACCAACCGAAGACTGACGACCGCGAGATGGGCCACGGCGGGATGATGCGCTGCGGCGACAGCGACCGCACGGGCGGTGACAACCGCGAGATGGGTCGTGGCGGGATGATGCGTCGTGGCGACAGCGACCGTATGGGCGACGACGACCGCGGGATGGGTCGTGGCGGAATGATGCGTCGTGGCGACAGCGACCGTATGGGCCGTGATGACCATGAAATGGGTCGCGGCGGAATGATGCATCGCGACCGTGAGACCAGCCGCGATCGCGACCCGGACCGCGGACGATATTCAGAGCGCGGAGATCGGGACCGGGACCGCGCCGAGCGGGATAAGGATACTCGGGGTTACTCCGATGGCGACCGAGCCCGGCGCCGCGTGAAAGTCTGCTTCGAGTACGACAATGGCGACGAGTATTGCCGTTACAGGCAATAGGACGCTGGAAGGGGACTCACCAGAAGAAAAGGCCTCAGCGCGGGGGTACACGCTGGGGCCACCATCCATCGCATGCCATGGGCTGGGCATCCGGAAGTGAACCGACAAGTTGCCTGAGCGGCAATCGTTCCAGCGGTCACATCAATCTCGCACGCAAGGCCCACTCTCACGAGTGTCGAGAGCGTCGCAGTGAGGGGCGGGTCAGTAGCAGACCCGCCCTGTACGCTTCATTACTTGCAGGTCTTATCGGCCGTCAAAGCTGTTTGTGCCGATGCCTGTGTCGGATGAGCCGCTCCGACAACCTTCATGGTGCCACCAGCGGCGGGCTGGGCATTTACAACCTGGCACTTCATCGTCGCGGTATCCTGAGCGAGGTAGAATGAGGTTGCAGCCGCCGGCGGCGCCTGACCGACAGTCTTGGCCGGTTCAGCCGCGAATGAGGGTGCAGCGAATGCGAGCATAGCGACCGTCGTTAAGAGGATCTTCTTCATAGTGTCTACCAGTTGTCGTGCGTCCAACATTGGACAGACAGCAAATGGTCTCGGACGACGAGAGTTCCCGCGACAGCCGATTTCTTTCTTTGTTCCGCGCCCGAAGATTGCAGCCATCTACCGAGTGGATCGAATCCTCGCGCCGCGGCGATCCAGCCCAAACGTCTCAACCTGGGGCCGGCTCGCTGAGCTCCTGGCGGCTCTGTTCGAATTTTATGGTCGAGATTGGCCACTTTCCATCGTGACCCTTGATGGAAATTCGCAGGCCATGAAGTTCGTCCAGCCAAACGTTCTCAACCGTTCCGGCTTTTCCGTCGGTGAGAACGACGGCTTTGCCGACAAGCTCGGATTGCACATCCCCGAACGCGGTGAGGATCGTCGATGCGCGGAGCTTTGCAGTTGTCATGGCGTCCCCGAAGTCAGCCGAAGCGATTCAGGGAAAATGTTGCATCTGAAAGGTGGGCAAGCCGTGACCGGAAGGCGGCGAACGATTGTCTGATATGCGACGCCGCCCTCCGGGAGAAAACTATCCCGACTGGCAGATCAAATCCGACCCAAAAGCAGCAGGACGACGAGGATGATCAGGATGACACCGATGACGCCGACACCACCGTGACCAAAGCCGTAGCCGTAGCCACCGAAGCGGCCACTGAAGCCACCGAGCAGGAAGATCACAAGGATAATGATGAGTATAAGTCCGAGCGACATGGTCTAACTCCTTTGGTGGGATCGAAATGAACGTTGGGTCTCTTCGTCGTCCGATTGCGCGGCCTTGATCCTGATGTTTGCGCCGACGCCTGAAGCGTTAGCGGGACAATGTTGCACTACTTCTTTTCGATTGAAATGCCACGTTCGCCGATGTTGATCTCGACGCCGGTGGTCTTCTGCCGCTCCTGGTAGAATTGATAGCCCAATACCACGGCCACGACGGCGAGTGCGCCGATGACGAGATAGAGAATGTTGCGATTCATTGCCCGGAATCCCCTTCTTGTGCTTGTGCCTCGATGCCAGGCCCTGGCACCGAAAACAGGTCAATGATCGAACTCGATTAACCCCGAATTGTGAGCAATCGGAAGATAGCACCCTAATTTATGGGGCGGTCGACGAAATCATCTTGATTCAAATCAACGACCTGGATACCGGCCACCGCCTCCGCCGTTCAAGCCGGCCAACCGACGCCCGACGACCGTGTGTTGATCTTGCGCAAGGTGCCCTTCGCCCGGAGCCCTAGTCTTCATAAAGGCTTGCTCCCGCCGAACAGGCGAGCTGAGAATTCATGGAGATGAGTAATGAGCACGCAAGGCAACATTCACTTCTTCACCAACTGGGCCAAGGAGCGGCTCGATGAAATGGACGCCACGCTGACGTCGCTTGAAGGCAAGGCCGCCGAGGTGCAGGCCGATGCCCAGGACAAGGCCAGCAAGGTTCTGGCCGAGCTGCGCAAGAATCGCGATGGCTTCCGCGACGCCATCAAGAAGCAGGCGGGAGCCAGCGAAGCCGCCTGGACCGGCGCCAAGACGAGGCTGGAAACCGACTGGACCACGTTCGAGGCGCAGGTCAAGAAATACGTCGAGAGTTACGGCAAGCAATTCGAGCTGCAGCAGGCGACATTCAAGCTCCAAGCCGCGGCCCAGCTGAAAGCGTGGCGCGACGCGGCCGACAAGCTTGCCTCCGCTGCCAGCGAATTCGCAAGCGAGCGCCGGGACGAAATCGAGACGAACGCAAAGCGCATGAAGGCCGACGCGGTCGCCGCGGAGGAAAAGCTCCTGAAGCTGAACCAGGCCGGCAACCAGTCATGGTCCGCACTCACGGCCGCCTTGACGGAAACACGCGCTGTCTTCGATCGCGCCAATCAAGCGGCGCGGGAGGCGTTCAAACGGGCCAGCTGACCAAGACCACCGGCCTGATTTCCGGAGAAACCGATGCGTGGCGGTCTTTCCTTTCTGTGCGTTCAGATGCGCCAATCACGTGTTGATCCTAGGCAAGGTATCCTTGGCCGGAAGCCTTTATGTTGAATATCAGGCCTGCTCTCTGGAGTGTCTGCGATGCGAAAAGTCCCGAACCTGTCGATCTCGCCGGAAAAGGTGTTCTTCATCATCGCAAAGTCGCGCCAATCCGACAGCAGCGCCACCGAGTCGGATCTGATCGCCGATTCAAGCGACGATATGGCTGAGGATCACAGCAAGATTACCGACCGCTCGGAGCTTTCCGGCTTCATTCGAGGTTTGAACGTAGACGAGCAGATTGACCTCGTCGCCCTGATGTGGCTCGGTCGCGGCGACGGCAATCTCGACAACTGGCGTGATCTGCGCGCCGAAGCGTCGCGCGCCCACAACAATCGCACGGCATCCTACCTGATCGGGACACCCATGCTTGCGGACTATCTGGAAGAGGCGCTGACGCAGTTCGGCAAGTCATTCGAGGATTTCGAAGGGCACCTTTGATCTTCGCACCCATGCGGGTGTTCGGGTGCTCAAGAACAGTCCCGCGTCTCGCGAGAAGAAGAGCCGCTGTCGCGAATCGAGAATTATGTGACCACAACCATTTGAACAACAACGGGAGGGCGCCATGCTTTCGGTTCTGATCGGGGTTCTGATCATTTGCATCGTTGGTGCGATTTGCTTTTGGGCCATTGACAAATTTATCAACGAAGCCCGGCTGGCAAATCTCCTCAAACTGCTCGTGGTGCTGATCTGTCTGGCAGCGATCCTGCAGCGCGTGTTGCCGTTGGCGGGAATCAACTGGTTATAGCGTCGCTCACGACGACGCGAGGTGTGGACGCAGGCGAATGAAGACGGACGCTTCATCAACCCTTCCTCCCGTGGTTCCACCCCCTCCGCCGGAGGTGCCGCAAACCGCACAGCCTGCGATACCGCTGATACCGGCCGCGGCGGCCAGACCCTCTCTGGCGGACGAACTCGTCACAGCCGCCCCAACGCAGGGACTTAATCTTGCCCGCGACCTGACCTTGTTCGCGCACGTGCGTGCCGAGGGCGGGCGACGCGTGGTGGCAATCTTCGTTGCCTCAACCGTAGTCACCATTGCCAACATGTTCGGACAAGTGGAGCTGAACGATTGGAACGGCCGGTTCTTCGATGCCGTCGGCCGCAAGGACCTGTCGGGCTTTGTCCATGATCTCTGGACCTTCCTCATCATCATTGCCGTCTTGCTGGCGCTGACGGTCGCGAACACCTTTCTCCAGGAGCGCCTGAAGTTTCGGCTGCGCGAATGGATCACCCGTCACCTGCTGGTCGAGTGGCTCAAGCCATTGCGCGTCTATCAGCTGAGCTTTGCCGGCGAGTATGGTCACAACCCGGACCAGCGCATCCAGGAGGATACGCGCCTGCTCGGCGACTACAGCGCCGACCTCGGCTGCGGCATCGTCTATTCCCTGCTTCAGATCATCGCTTTTGTCGGGGTGCTTTGGGCCCTATCGGCGCAAGTCACATTCCAGGTGGCGGGCTACGACATCGCCATTCCCGGTTACATGGTCTGGTGTGCCCTTGCTTATGCCTCGATCGGCTCCGCCCTGACCTGGCTGGTGGGACGGCCGCTGATTGCGCTGAATGGCGAACGATATGCGCGCGAAGCGGAATTCCGCTTCGCGCTCGTCCGGGTCAACGAATCCGGCGAGAGCATCGCGCTGCATGGCGGGGAGAAGGACGAACAACGGCATCTCGAGGCCGCGCTCGCGGCTGTCGTGGATACCATGCGGCGGATTTCTTCCTCGCTCGCCCACCTCACCTGGATCACATCGGGCACGGGCTGGTTGTCGCTCGTCGTTCCGATACTTGTGGCCGCGCCGGCCTATTTCGGCGGCAGCCTGACCCTCGGCGGCCTGATCATGGTGGCGGGCGCCTTCACCCAGGTGCAGGGGGCGATGAGATGGTTCGTCGACAATTTTTCGCGGCTCGCCGACTGGCGCG
>JBAQER010000382.1:0-2012 GCA_049286845.1 Bradyrhizobium sp. | reverse complement strand
AGCCTGAAGTTCCTTCTTGCTCGGAGCGTATTGTGGTTTAGCGGCATGGAGTTACGCCGTCGTTGGCTGTCGCGCCGCTGTCTACATGGTGATGGTAGCGAGCAGTTCGAGTGCGCGTTTTTGTTTGGTGTTGGGGGTGGTCACGATCTGGAAAGCGGCCGCGTGGTTCTCGGTGCCAGGGGCGCGGCAGGTGTTGCGCACGATGGTAGAGAGTTCATCGAGGAGCGTACGAAAGCTGTGCGCCGCAGTGCCATCGGTCAGGGTGTGGGTGAGCGCCTTGCGTTGCGCGGACGCGGAGCGCGCTGCGGGGACGACCGGATCGCGCTGGGTCTTAGCCTGTTGGTCTTCATCGGCGAACAGGAGCGAGCGCCAAGCCTCGCGCAGGTGCCATTCCACATAATAGGCAAGCATGCACAGGAAGATGTGACTGCGGACCCGTTCGGCGAGCCGATGGTGAATGGGACGCACCTTGAGGTCGACGCTCTTCAGGCAGCGAAAGGCGCGCTCAACGTCGCTTAGCGACTTGTAGCTACGCACCACCTCGGGCGCGTCCATCTTCGTGGCCGCCAGGGGCGTGCGCACGATGTAGATGCCATCCAGGGCGGCTTCCTTGGCGACCTCGTCCTCGCGGATGCGAAAGGCCAAGCGCTGCGCTTCAATGGTCAGCTCGAAATGCTTCGCCACCTTGTACTTGTTGATGACGCGCCCCACCCGCACCCCGATCTGGTCGGCGCCGCGCAGCCGTTTGCGCTCCACCATCGCGCGTACCTGGTCCAGTTCGGCGGCGGTGGCGTGCAGGAGCTCTTGCCGCTTGTGGGCGCGTAGCGCGGCCAGTTGCGGATTGCGGCACGCCACCAACCGCTCACCGGGGAAATCGGGGTGGGTGAGTTCGACGAGATTGCGCTGGTCGAACAACCCCAGTTGCAGGTTGCCTTGGTCGAGTAACAGGCGAATCTGCGCGCTCTTGAGCGCAGTAATCCAGGCCACGCCCTCCAGACCCCGAAGCTCGTCGATTGCCTTCTGCGAAATCATGCCCCGGTCGCCGACGATGACCAGCGTGTCGATGCCGAAATCGTCGCGCAGCCGCGTGACCTGGGGCAGCAGCGTCTTGGCATCGGCGGTGTTGCCCTCGTAGACCGAGACCGCCACCGGACAGCCACCCGGCGCACTCACCAGCCCGTAGTTGACCTGCAACTTGTTCTTCTTGCCATCACGGTTGTGGCCGATGCGGGCCAGCGGACAGCAACTACCTTCGAAATAGCTCGAAGACAGGTCATAGAGCACCAGCCCGCCGGCACGCAGATGCCGCGAAGCGAGCTTCTTCTCGATCCCCGCTTGCCGCTCGCGCAGCCAGTCCATCGCAGCATACAGTTGGTCCTCGGTCGCATCGGCTACGCCGAAGTCTTCGGCCAAGGTCGTGCTGTGCCACCAGCGCGTGGTCGCCAGCTTCGTATGCGGCGCCAGCACCCGCGCGGCCACCATCGCGCCCACCAAATCGCGCTGCCGGCTCGGACGCGAGCCAAGCAGGGACTCGAAACCCAACCGGCGCATGGCTACACGCACGGCTTGCACGTGGCCATGAGGTCGCGAGGCAATCGCCTCGAAGCGTTCGGCGACGGGGCCGAGCTGCTCGCCGCGCAGCACCGCGCGGATGGCGAAGATCTGCTCGTCGGAGAGCGCGGATAGGTTGGCGAGGGTGCGCTTGTGGACCCGCGCTCCTTCGCGAAAGGACTCGCGCAGAAGATAGGCAGGGCGCGCGCCGCGGTTCGGAACGACGTCGATGTGCATGACTACATAATACACATTGACGTAGCCAAGTCAAGCCGTATACATGGCTACATAATGCACCATGCCGAACTCCAATAACCCACTGAATACACTATGCTTCTGCCCCTCGGATACGATCGAACGGGAAGGAACTTCGGGTTAGATATTTGGAGTGTCGAAGACTTCAAGCTCGTCGGCGATCTATCAGAGGTAATTTTCTGGTCCAAACCAGACGAGTTCCTAGA
>JBAQER010000381.1:0-2272 GCA_049286845.1 Bradyrhizobium sp. | reverse complement strand
ATTTCGCAAGATTTCTATCTAACTATTTGATCTGATTTGATATAAATATATTCCATAATATACCTTATGCGAATCTTAGATATGGACGTTCGGACGGTGGGAGGCGCCGACCCGCGAGCTGGCGCCTACCGCCAGCCGGGTCCGTTCCTACTGTACATGGGGTTGTTTTCGACATTTTTGTTGTCCGGTCACATAAGGTTCAGGCCGGACCTATCTCGCCACGCTTCGGCGGTAGAGCATTCGCCTCAGCTATCCACCTTCAGCGCGGCAATGAACGCTTCCTGCGGGATGTCGACCTTGCCGAACTGCCGCATCTTCTTCTTGCCTTCCTTCTGCTTCTCCAGAAGTTTGCGCTTTCGGGTGATGTCGCCGCCGTAGCACTTGGCGGTGACGTCCTTGCGCAGCGCGCGGACGGTTTCGCGGGCGATCACCTTGCCGCCGATCGCGGCCTGGATCGGGATCTGGAACATGTGCGGCGGGATCAGTTCCTTCATCCGCTCGACCATGGCGCGGCCGCGGCCCTCGGCGCGGGTGCGATGCACCAGCATCGACAGCGCGTCCACCGGCTCGTTGTTGACCAGGATCTGCATCTTGACCAGATCGGCCGGCTTGTAGTCGGTGAGATGATAGTCGAACGAGGCGTAGCCCTTGGAGACCGACTTCAGCCGGTCGTAGAAATCGAACACCACCTCGTTGAGCGGCAGGTCGTATTTGACCATCGCGCGCGAGCCGACGTAAGTGAGCTCCTTCTGCGAACCGCGGCGGTCCTGGCACAGTTTCAAGACGCTGCCGAGATATTCGTCGGGGGTCAGGATGGTGGCCTCGATCCACGGCTCCTGGATCTCGGCGATCTTGACCACATCGGGCATGTCGACGGGATTGTGGATCTCGATCTCCTGGCCGTCGGTGAGGTGCATCTTGTAGATCACGCTCGGCGCGGTCGCGATCAGGTTGAGATCGAACTCGCGCGACAATCGTTCCTGGATGATCTCCAGATGCAGCAGCCCGAGGAAGCCGCAGCGGAAGCCGAAGCCGAGGGCTGCGGAAGTTTCCATCTCGAACGAGAAGCTGGCGTCGTTGAGGCGCAGCTTGCCCATCGCCGCGCGCAGCGTTTCGAAATCGTCGGCGTCGACCGGGAACAGGCCGCAGAATACCACCGGAATGGCCGGCTTGAAGCCCGGCAGCATCTCGGTGACCGGCTTCCTGTCGTCGGTGATGGTGTCGCCGACGCGCGTATCGGCGACTTCCTTGATCGCCGCGGTGATGAAGCCGATCTCGCCGGGGCCGAGTTCGTCGACCTGCGTCATCTTCGGCGTGAAGAAGCCGACGCGCTCGACGTCATAGGCGGCGTTGGTGCCCATCATCCGGATGCGGCTATTCTTCTTCATCACGCCGTCGACGATCCGCACCAGCACCACGACGCCGAGATAGACGTCGTACCAGCTGTCGACCAGCAGCGCCTTCAAGGTGGCGTCGCGGTCGCCTTTCGGCGGCGGCAGCCGGGTGACGATCGCCTCCAGCACGTCGGGAACGCCCAAGCCGGTTTTGGCCGAGATCATCACGGCTTCCGACGCGTCGATGCCGATGACGTCTTCGATCTGCTGCTTGACCTTCTCGGGTTCCGCCGCAGGCAGGTCGACCTTGTTGAGAACCGGCACGATCTCGTGATTGTTGTCGAGCGCCTGATAGACGTTGGCGAGGGTCTGCGCCTCGACGCCCTGGCTGGCGTCGACCACCAGCAGCGATCCTTCGCAGGCCGCCAGCGAGCGCGAGACTTCGTAGGCGAAGTCGACATGGCCCGGCGTGTCCATCAGATTGAAGATGTAATCCTTGCCGTCCTTGGCGTGATAGTTCAGCCGGACGGTCTGCGCCTTGATGGTGATGCCGCGCTCGCGCTCGATATCCATGGAATCGAGCACTTGTTCCTTGCCCGCCATTTCGCGATCCGTCAGGCCCCCGGTCATCTGGATCAGGCGGTCGGCCAGCGTCGATTTGCCATGGTCGATATGGGCGACGATGGCGAAGTTGCGGATGTTGGAAATGGGGACGGTTGTCATGGGCGCGGGATAGCATTCGCGCCCCCCAGCGGCAACCATATTGCGCTGTTTTTGCAGGCTTCTTCACGCCAAGCTGATTCCACTTCGGGCCAAAACGCGGTACGCACGGGACCATGTCGACTGCATCATTTTTACCCGCGGCGTCGCGAGCGCGGCATCACCATCAAGGCGCAGACCGTCCGGCTGAACTATCACGCCAAGGACGGCAAGGATTA
>JBAQER010000380.1:0-5721 GCA_049286845.1 Bradyrhizobium sp. | reverse complement strand
GGCTACGACCGCTTCGGGGCGGCCGAGTCGGCCCGTGGGCCGCCCGCCTTCGACCCTGAGCTGCCATTCGCTCACTTGGACTTGACACCGAGAAGCGGCCGCTCAACGTTCGTCTTGAACGGAACTGCTGCCAAAGAGGACAACTCCCCTTGGCGAATGAGCATCCATATGTGCGACGAAAACGGGTATGCCACCCGTTCTATGTGAAAATGGGGGCTCACACCCGATCTTTCTTGGTTGGAGCGAGCTAAGAATGCAACTCGTCACAACGCGCGATGCGACCCGGCTAACCGGCCTTTCGACGGAGCAACTCCGCGAATGGACAAGCCGCCGCGCGTTGATTCTTCCCGACGTAAAGCCCAAGGGTCACGGGTCCCCTGCACGCTATTCCTGGCAGACCATTCTATTGCTGCGTTTGGCGGTAACTCTGCGGGATCGCTTTAAGTTGGAGCTTCAGGCTCATCGTGATCTTTTTTCCGACCTCGGAGCCGGGTTGAGTGGCACCTCTTTCCTGTCTTTGTGGGGCAAGTCGCTGGTTCTTCACGGGGGGCGGAGATGGAGCCTGATCGATCCGGCGGACGCGAGCGCAGTCACTGACGACTGCATCGTGCTGCGCCTTGACCTCCATCTGCAAGAGCTATCAGATAGCTTCTCATTGCCCAAACCGGTAATGCCGGGGCAGTTCCAACTTTTCCCGGCGCTTGGCGTGGTCGCGGACGGTGTTGTAGCAAAAATTGCGGGGCGGCGCTGACATGGGCAGCATTGCTTTCACGAAAGCCCTGACGGCAACCGGATATCTTCTGCCCAACGGCGAGGCTGTTCCTGGGCTGGCCCGGGCTGGCGAGGATGCGGGCGCCCGGCTGCGCTCGATCCTGTCGGACAGCCGTGTGGGCCTGCAAGCCGATGCCGTATTTTCGGCACAGAGCGTGCCCACGGCCATTTTCAAAGACGCTGGCAACTCTGCCCCGACAGAGAGGCAGATTGCTCAGTGGCACGAGGCCGCATGGAACGTCGGAGTTGCGCCACTGCTGTGGATCATTACGCCCACTGACATCCGACTGTACGACTGCTATGCCTCTCCTGCCAAGGAAAGTCCGCAGCAGATCGCCACTCGGGCGCTCGACGTCTTCCCGCTGGACGCCGAAGAGCGGCTACGCACCCTTGACTCCATGTGCGGCCGTTACGCGACCGAGACGGGCGCATTTTGGTCCAGTGTAATCGGGCAAAAAATTGATCGGCGGCACCGGGTGGATCGCGAGTTGCTCGGCGAGATCAACGCTCTTGAAGAGCAACTGACCCGCGTCCCCCCAGCGGGCGCGCAGCCGCTGCAGAACGTGCATGAAGAGGTGAAGGCATCGCGTGATTTTGCGCAACGCCTGATCGGCCGCTGCATCTTCACGTCCTACCTCATCGATCGTGGGATTGCTCAGCCCTTCTTGCCGCAGGGGATCTCGGCGGACGTCGCGGAGATGTTTGCCACGGTTGACTCAACGTTCAAACTGTTCAAGTGGCTTCGCAGCACGTTCAACGGCGACTTGTTCCCAATGGACGATCCTGGCGCGGAGCACCAACGTCTCGGTGACACCCATCTGGGCTTGCTACGAGACTTCGTCGAAGGACGCAGCCTACTGTCCGGGCAAGGACGCTTGTTCCGTTTCCGCTACGACGCGATTCCGGTCGATCTCATCAGCTCGATCTATCAGCAGTTTGCGCGATCCAGTGCTGCCGACGACGCGCACGTGCAAGGTTTGCACTACACGCCCGTCGAGCTGGTACATCTGACGCTGGATCCCGTTTTCGAAGCGCTGCCGGCCACGGCACGCGTGATCGACCCAACATGCGGTTCAGGGGCCTTCCTGGTGGAGGCGTTCCGGCGTTTGGTGTGGAAGCGTGCTCGGGGCAAGCCTGCGAGCCGCGCGGTGGTGCGAGAAGTGCTTTACAAGCAACTCTACGGCATCGACATCAACAAGTCCGCCTTGGGCATTGCTGCGTTCAGCCTGTACCTCGCTGCGCTCGAACTCGATGAGGAACCTGTCAACGACATTCTTGACCTCAAGTTCGATCGCCTGATCGGCGGCACGCTGTTCGAGGCCGATACGGTTCACGACGAACTGCCCGAGCAGATCACTGAGCGGCACTTCGATGCCGTAGTGGGCAATCCGCCTTGGACCTTCGTGGCGCAATCGAAGCCTTTGCGCAAGCGCAAGCCGGGCGATGACAGTACCGCCCGCCCGCGGCGCAGTCCCGACCAGGAATTCCTATGGGCGGCCGCTAGTCTCGCCGGCGATGCAGGACGCATCGGCATGATCATGAAGGCATCGCCGTTCTTTTCGAAAGATCAGCATGCGATCCAAGCGCGCGAGGCGCTTCTGCGCAAACTTCAGCCTGCCGCATTGGTCAATCTTTCCGCCCTGCGCAAAGAGGGTCTGTTCCCCGACGCAACCGGGCCTGCGCTGCTGTTCTTTGGGCGCTGTGCGCTGATGGATCAGCAGGATCGTCTTTTGCTCGGCTCAATCCCCTGGACACCGGACTTCCGGCGGAACGGCGTTTTTCATGTCGGACCGGGCGAGTTGAGAAGCGTGCCGCTGTCCCGCGTGCTGCGAACGCCGCCCATGCTTAAGGCGGCGACATTCGGGACGGTGCGCGACGGATGGCTGATCGAGAAACTGGAGCACTCCTTTCCGACGCTCGAAAAGGTACTAGATGACGCTGGACTCAATGTCCGGGGTCAGGGCTTTCAGGTCAACGGCGGGGACAGCAACGAACCGCCAACGCACTACGGTCGGTTGCGCGTCCTGACTCCGGATGACTACACACCGTTTCGAGTAGACGAGCGCGCGCTCCCACGTTTCGAGCACGACTCGCTGCACAGGACTCGCAACCCAGTGATTTTCAAGGGACCACTCGTAATGTGCCCGGAGGGGAGTTTTTTGAACACGACCGGGCGCTACAGCTCCACGGTCAGTCGCGCCGACATGCTCTATACGGAGAGCTTCTTTGGCGTTTCGTTCGCGAATCACGAACTTGATGCGGCCTTTGTTCTCAGTGGGATTCTCAGTTCCAGCCTGACCACTTTCCAGCTTGCTTTTGGCGGGGGTGCGTGGGGGCTGGAAAGAACCAAGGTCAAACCGAACGACCTGCTCGCTCTTCGCATTCCTGATCTGACGACGGCGCAGCCCGCGCTGCTGCGGGCGGTGCTCGAGGCCGAGCGTCGATTGGCTAACGCTCCTGACAATCCACAATGTCTTGAAGAGCTTGATCGTTCGGTCTACGACTTATATGGCTTAGAGCGCGATGAAGCTTTGCTGGCCAGTGAAGGTGTGGCGCGCTCACGCATGTTGTTGTTCGAAGGTCATGCGCAGCGACTGGCTTTTACCAACAAGCCGTCGACCGATGCGCTGATGGCCTATGCGGGTGAAGTCGTACATACGGTAAACGGCTACCTTCGTGCCCGGGGAAAGCGGCACCTTGAAGCCGTGGTTTACCCACAACGCGTGGTGCCGGCCAACCCGGTCGATGGCAAGTCAGGCGCCACTGCTGTCAGGTTCGCCATGGTCGCCGGCGCACCAACTGCCACGCCTAACGTGCAGCTAGGCAGCGATGCGGAAATCGCACGGCTGGTAACGTTGTTCCGTGGCCAGCTCAATCCAGATGTGCCGCCGTATCTCAACGCGCGGCGTCAGCTCCGTATCTACAACGACAACGATCTCTTTATTTTGAAGCCGTCCGAGGTTCGCTATTGGACGCGGACAGCGGGTCTCAATGATGCGGACGTCGTCTTGGCGGACCATTGGATCAAGGGCCTTCATGCGCCTGTCGTCTGATACGCCCGTTGGGCAGCCGTCCTTCGAGCTGTCGGACGATCAACTCGCCACCGTGGTCGATCTCCTCTGTCGCGGCGCAGCTGAAGCCAGACTTCTCGTCACTGCAGGGATGCTGGAGATCCCGATAACGATCCACGTGAGAAAGGCGATGCGTCGGCTGAAGAAGCAACTCGGGCTCACGAATTTGGAGATCAGCGGGGAGTTCGAGCTGCTAGACCTGAGCAACGATGACCCCGAAGTGCTCGGCCGTATCGACATTATTCTTCGTTTCCTTCACCAATTCGGTAATGAAGAAGCCTACCTGGGTGTCGAATGCAAACGCGTCGCGAACGGTGCTTCGACGCTAAATCAGCGATATGTCACTCAGGGCGTGAACCGCTTCGTCACGGGACAGTACGCGGCGGGCCATCATTGGGGGATGATGCTGGGCTACGTGCTGAAATTGCCGTCGGCGGCATTGGTTGCCGGGATCGATTCCCGTATTCGCGCCACCTATGGAGAGGGCACAAAGCTCTACTCGATCGACGCCCACGCCGATTCGTTGTCGATGCACATAGGCGCCCTCGGGCAAGGCAGTCAAGGTCACATCATTCGCTTGACTCACATATTCGTAGACATGACGCCAGCCGCTGCCATCAGCGCCGTTGTGGAAAGGGCATAACTCTTTCAGAGAATTGGCTGCCTTCCATGACGTCGCACAAGTGGGCAACGCTGGCTAGAAAGGGAAAGAAACGAGATGCCGTCAAGCCTGAAATTTCTGATTCGATCCCGCAACGAGGCGATTACGAAAGCTCCCCGTCCTGTCTTCGTGCTGACCACGGACAAATGGGATGACTTCGGGCATGAGGTGCAACTCCATCTGGCCTATATTGACTCCAAGAGCAGCGAAACACGCGTCGGCACCCTCAAGGTGTTGCAGAGGGCCAGCGACGACACTGAGTCGATCTCGGTTGCATCCAAGACAAAACTCCCGGCTTCTTTCGATGAACTGAGCGAGGAATTCATTTCGTTGGGGCAGGAAGAGGACTACTACAAGACTCTTCACAAACTGCTCGGGAAGCAAGCGGGCGACGTGCTCGTTGCTTTGCGAGACATTGCCTGGCAGCCTGCACTTGCCGCAGATTTCGAGCCCACCTCCGCATTCCGGAACGCGATGATGCGGGAGAACGGTGCGCATCGCTCCCGGCGGTTCGGGCGGGCTTGGGCCGAGGGAGTGAAAGCAACGGAGAAGCTGTCCTTTAGTTACTCCGGCGTCATCGCTGGGGCCGAAGAACCGATCGACGTGAGGATTGGGTTTAATGGCAAGGATCCCCTGCCTGGCAGGATCGTTGGGATTATCGGACGCAATGCCGTCGGCAAGACCAGGTTCCTGGCCCAATTGGGTGAGGATCTTGCCCAGATATCACGCACTTCGGCCGAGCGTCTGGCTGAACGCGAAGGACGATTTCCGGACGGGCGCCCCCTGTTCACCCGGATCATCGCGATCTCGTATAGCGCCTTCGATCGCTTTAAGCGGCCTCCTGCCGATGCGTCCAGCAGCTACGTCTACTGCGGCATCCGCAATGACAAAGGAGGGCTGTCGCGCAATTCATTGATTGAGGCTTACCGGAAGAATCAGGGTCGCATCCGCGAAAGGGGGCTGCAGTCCGAATGGACCGGGCACATGAAAACGATCCTTGGGGATTTGAGCGCAAGCCTCACAGCGAGTCTTGAAGAGGAAATTTCGGGTCCGATCCAGGACGACCGAGCGCTATCGCTGCTCAGTTCCGGGCAGTCAATCCTTTGCCATTTCGTCACTGCATTGCTTGCATGGATTCAGCCCAATACGCTTGTGCTGTTTGACGAGCCGGAAACGCATTTGCACCCCAACGCGGTGGCAAGTTTGTTCTTGGTACTG
>JBAQER010000379.1:0-1759 GCA_049286845.1 Bradyrhizobium sp. | reverse complement strand
TCCAGCTTCCAGATCCGCGTGACCCAGGCCTACCACTACATCTGCCACTTCGGCTGAACCGGCACACCCATGAGCACCATCCTCGAGCACCTTCCCGCCGGCCAGAAAGTCGGTATCGCGTTTTCCGGCGGACTGGATACCAGCGCGGCCCTGCACTGGATGCGCCAGAAGGGCGCGATTCCCTATGCATACACCGCGAACCTCGGCCAACCCGACGAACCGGACTATGAGGAGATTCCGCGCAAGGCCATCCAGTACGGGGCCGAAAAGGCCCGCCTGATCGACTGCCGGCTTCAGCTGGCGCATGAAGGCATCGCGGCAATGCAAGCCGGCGCCTTTCACATCTCCACAGCAGGGGTCACCTACTTCAACACCACACCGCTGGGCCGCGCCGTCACTGGCACGATGCTCGTGGCTGCAATGAAGGAGGACGATGTCCACATCTGGGGCGACGGCAGCACCTTCAAGGGCAACGATATCGAGCGTTTTTACCGTTACGGCCTGCTGACCAATCCCCACCTCAAGATCTACAAGCCCTGGCTGGACCAGGCCTTCATCGACGAACTGGGCGGGCGCGCCGAGATGTCGGCCTTCATGCAGCAGGCCGGCTTTGCCTACAAGATGTCCGCCGAGAAGGCCTATTCCACCGACTCCAACATGCTCGGTGCCACGCACGAGGCCAAGGACCTGGAACAGCTGAACAGCGGCATCAAGATCGTGAACCCGATCATGGGCGTGGCGTTCTGGAAGGAAGATGTCCCGGTCAAGGCCGAGACCGTGACAGTGCGCTTCGACGAGGGCCAGCCGGTCGCCCTGAACGGAAAGACGTTCCCCGATCCGGTCGAGCTGATCCTCGAAGCCAACCGTATCGGCGGCCGGCACGGCCTGGGCATGAGCGACCAGATCGAGAACCGCATCATCGAGGCCAAGAGCCGTGGCATCTACGAGGCACCCGGCCTCGCGCTGCTGTTCATTGCCTATGAACGCCTGGTGACCGGCATCCACAACGAGGACACCATCGAACAGTACCGTGACAACGGCCGACGCCTGGGCCGGCTGCTCTACCAGGGCCGGTGGTTCGACCCGCAGGCCATCATGCTGCGCGAGACGGCGCAGCGCTGGGTGGCGCGCGCGATCTCCGGCGAGGTGACACTGGAACTGCGCCGCGGCAACGATTACTCGCTGCTCGACACCGTTTCCCCGAATCTCACCTACAAGCCCGAACGGCTGACCATGGAAAAAGGCGAATCCAGCTTTTCGCCCAAGGACCGGATCGGCCAGCTGACGATGCGCAACCTCGACATCGTCGACACCCGCGAGAAGCTGGGCATTTACACCAAGTCGGGCTTGCTCTCCGTCGGTGGCGGCGCCGCCTTGCCGAGCCTGGGCGACGGCCACAAGGATTGATGTTGCGGCGCAGCGCGCCACGCCTGTTTCAGCAAGGCACAATTTCAGGGTTTTCCACCTGAACTAAATATCAGGTTCGTGCTTCAATACGGGCGCCGCAGGCGCCCGTCCGGCGGTTTAGGAGGTAAACCATGAAGCATTGGCAAGACTCCACAAATGCAGTCTTGGGGGTATGGCTGATCTTCGCGCCACTGGCGCTGGGGTTTCAAAGCGATTTGACCGCCCTGGCGAACACCGCGATAGTCGGCGTACTTCTCCTCGCCGCAGCTCTCGGAGCAATCTTCGTTCCGCGTGTCTGGGAAGAGTGGACTGAAACTGCGTTGGGGCTGTGGCTTGCCGTATCGCCCTGGAT
>JBAQER010000378.1:0-2437 GCA_049286845.1 Bradyrhizobium sp. | reverse complement strand
GCTATCAACCGAGGGAATCGAGCGGTTGCCGGACCTTGCCTGACCTAAATCCGCTGCTTAAACCCCGAAAACAACCGTTTGGCTTGGCGGCCGCCACGTGGCAATTTCCGGCCAAACAACAGAACGGCTCCAGGGAGCAACCTGCCGGATGACATCTGTAACTGACGACCTGCGGCTGGCGGCGGATTTCGCGCCGGCGACCTATGACGACTGGCGCAAGCTGGTCGATGGCGTGCTGAAGGGCGCGCCGTTCGAGAAGCTGGTCGGCAAGACCTCGGATGGCCTGAAGATCGAGCCGATCTATCAGCGCGCACGCGGCGCCGCGCCGGTCGCAGGGCGGCCAGCGGCCGCGCCGTGGCAGATCATGCAGCGGATCGACCATCCCGATGCGACGAGCGCCAACACGCAGGCGCTGCACGACCTCGAGAACGGAGCCAACGGGCTGACCCTGGTATTCGCGGGCGCCAATGGCGCCCATGGTTTCGGGCTCGATCCCTCGGCGGAAGCCGTCGAGAAGGTCCTGGACGGCGTGTTCATCGACGCCGGCATTTCAGTCGAGCTTCAGATCGGTCGGCAGTCGCGGATGGCTGCGATCCATGTCGCCGAAGATGTCAAGCGCAAGGGCCACAATCCCGCCGCCTGCGATATCCGCTTCGGGCTCGACCCGATCGGCGCCTGCGCGGTCTGGGGATCCAGCTCCGATGCCTGGCCCGAAATCGAGTCCGCGCTCACCGGCGCGATCAAAGACCTCGCGGCCATGGGATTCAAGGGCCCGTTCGCCGCAGCTGACGGGCGGGTGATCCATGACGCCGGTGGATCGGAGGTGCAGGAGCTGGCCTTCGTGCTGGCGGCCGGCATCGCCTATCTGCGCGCCATCGAGAGCGCCGGGATTGCGCTCGAGGATGCGCAAGCCATGGTCTATGCGCGGCTTGCCGCCGATGCCGATCAGTTTCTGACATTGGCAAAGTTCCGCGCGCTGCGTCTACTGTGGGCGCGGATCGAAAAAGCCTGCGGCCTCACGCCAAAACCGCTGTTCATTGCCGCCGACACCGCATGGCGGATGCTGACCCAGCGCGATGCTTACGTGAACATGTTGCGCGCGACGATGGCGACGTTCTCGGCGGGGCTAGGCGGCGCCAACAGCATCAATGTGCTGCCGCATACGCTGGCGCTGGGATTGCCCGACCCGTTCGCGCGCCGCGTGGCGCGCAACACCCAGCTCGTGCTGCTGGAAGAATCCAATCTCGCCAAGGTGTCCGATCCCGCCGCCGGATCCGGCGGCATTGAAACCCTGACGCGCGAGCTTTGCGAAGCGGGATGGTCATTGTTCCAGGAGATCGAGAAAGCCGGCGGCGTGTTTGCTGCCCTCGAACAAGACCTGATCCAGCGCAAGGTCGCGGCGACGCGGACGGCGCGCGAGGCCAACATTGCCAGGCGCAAGGAAGTGCTGACCGGCGCCACCGAATTTCCGAACCTGCATGAGGCGCAGGTCGCGGTGCTCGACTTGAAGCCAGTGGCGCTCGCGCCCTATGGCGATGCAAAATTCAAATTCGATCCGCTGCCGCCGATGCGGCTTGCCGCACCCTTCGAACGCCTGCGCGACCGCTCGGATCATATTCTGAAGAAAACCGGCGCGCGGCCGAAGGTGTTCCTGGCCAATCTCGGCACCCCCGCCGATTTCACCGCGCGCGCTACTTTTGCCAAGAGCTTCTTCGAGACCGGCGGCATCGAGGCGGTCGATACCGAAGGGTCTACCGATCCGGCGGCGCTGGCCAAGGCGTTCAAGGCATTGGGCGCTGACCTAGTGTGCCTGTGCTCGTCCGACAAGGTCTATGCCGCGCAGGCGGCCGGCGCCGCAACGGCCCTTCAAGCAGCCGGTGCAAAGCATATCTATCTGGCAGGCCGTCCCGGCGACCAGGAAGCCGTTTTCCGCGGCGCGGGCGTCAGCGAATTCATTGTCGCCGGCGGCGACGCGCTGGCGGCGCTGCAGCAAGCCTGGCAACGGATGGAGCGAGCATGATTTCGGCCGCAAAAACCGTTCTGACCGGCGGCTGCCAATGCGGCGCAATCCGTTTTGCGCTGTCGGCGCCGCCGAAGAAGATCAGCATCTGCCATTGCCGGATGTGCCAGAAGGCGTCGGGCGCGCCGTTCGCCTCATTCGCCGACATCGATCACGCCGATTTCGCCTGGACCCGAGGCAAGCCCGCCGCATTCCGCTCCTCCTCCATCGCCGAGCGCGATTTCTGCCGCGATTGCGGCACGCCGCTGAGCTTTCGCCGCATCGACGGTCCCCGGATCGAGATCATGACCGGAACGTTCGATCGCCCGGACATGGTGATCCCGACCCAGCAGTTCGGAACCGAATCCCGGCTCGGCTGGGTGGTGGGTATCGCCAACCTGCCGAGCCAGACCACGCTGCAGAACTACGGTGCGGAGA
>JBAQER010000377.1:0-2223 GCA_049286845.1 Bradyrhizobium sp. | reverse complement strand
CCAGTACCATGACGTCGTAGAGGAACAGATATGGCGTGATCAGCAATGTGCCGGCGGCGAGCGCCGCGGCCTTCAACGGATAGCTGACGCGGCTGCGCCACATCAGTGCCAGCAACACCGCAACCGTGCCGCTCAGGATCCATTGAAACACCCATGCCAGTTGCTCGGCGCCGCCGAAATACCGAACCAGCGCAAAGATGCTTTGCATCTTGCCCCAGGGCGCGCGGCCTTCGGTCAGGAAGGCCTGCGAAAACATCGGCATCCAATGAAAGAAGGCCTGCCAGCTCTCGGTGCCGAAGGCGAGCCAGGACAGCGCCGCCATCGCGATGGCAACGATCCCGGCCGTGACAAACACCGTCCACTGCGACGCTGCGATCAGTACCAGTGGAAACAGGAGCCCGTATTGCGGTTTGTAGCTCAATAGCCCGAGGCAGATACCGGCGAGCACGGGCCGCGCAGGCAACCAATACAGCGCGCCGCCGATCAGCGACGCCGTGAGGAAGCCATTCTGCCCGACCAGCGTATTGGTGAGCGCCACCGGAAACGCCGCCGCCAGCAGCAGGCCGAACGGCCGCCCGACGATCGCACGCATGACGGCGAGGTAGGGCACGAGGCTGATCGCAGCCCAGCCGATAAAGGCTGCCGCATAGGGAAAATGCGCCAGCAGGCTTGCGACGAACAAGAAGGGCGGCGGATAGTGCCAGGCAAAGTTGCCCTCATAGCTCCGGCCGAGCACCGCGACCTGCACCTGTTTCTGGATCTCCCAGTCGTAGGCCCAGGCGGGGTGACCATCGAGCACCAGTTTGCCGGCGGACCAGACGTTGACGAAATCGGTCGGGATGCCCAGGCCCTTTTCGTCGAATAACCACCAATGGGCGAAGAACGCCGTTGGAAAAAACGATGCATTGATGACGAACAGCACAAAGCACACGTTGACCAGCGCCGCCGGGATGGTGCTGCGCTCGCCTGGAAGTGTCGCGGCGGATACGGGCGTGGCCATGCAAGGTCCCTTGCGCGCGCCGCAGCCTCGCGGGAAACGCGCGCCTCCACCAATAGGCAAACAGCCCTTACGAAATCTTAAGGGTTTGGGAGCGCGCCAGCGGGATCTTGGGAATGACGGTGGTGCGCATCAACAAAAAACGCGGCGTTGCCGCCGCGTTCTTGAAATCAGCAATGACAGGCCGCTTTACGCCTGCGGCTGCGGCTCCAGCCCGGCGTCGGGACGCGGGCGCGGCTTGCCGGCCGGCGGCACCGCCGAGGCGCGCGGGGTGGTCGGCTCCAGCACCGACTCGCGGTTCGGCTTCTTGCCGTTGAGCAGATCGATGATCTCGTCGCCGCTCAGGGTTTCGAATTCGAGCAGGCCCTTCGCCAGCGCTTCGAGGTCGCCGCGCTTCTCGGTCAGGATCTTGGTCGCTTCGTTGTAGCCTTCCTCGACCAGCCGCCTGATTTCGCTGTCGATCTTCTGCACGGTAGCCTCGGACGCATTCTGGGTGCGCGATACCGACATCCCGAGGAAAACCTCATCCTGGTTCTCGCCGTAGGATACGGTGCCGAGTTCTTCCGACAGACCCCAGCGCGTCACCATCATCCGGGCCAGCCGGGTGGCCTGCTCGATATCGGAGGCAGCACCCGAGGTGACCTTCTCGCGGCCGAACACCAGTTCTTCGGCGACGCGTCCGCCCATCATGATGGCAAGGCGCGAGGTCATCTGCTCGAGCGACATCGACAGCTTGTCGCGCTCGGGCAGCTGCATCACCATGCCGAGCGCACGGCCGCGCGGAATGATGGTGGCCTTGTGGATCGGATCGGTCGCAATCACGTTGAGGCCGACGATGGCGTGGCCGCCTTCGTGGTAGGCGGTCAGCATCTTCTCTTCTTCGGTCATGACCAGCGACTTGCGCTCGGCGCCCATCATGACCTTGTCTTTGGCTTCCTCGAACTCGGCCTGGGTCACCATGCGCTTGTTGCGGCGAGCGGCGGTCAGGGCGGCTTCGTTGACGAGGTTCATCAGGTCGGCGCCGGAGAAACCGGGCGTACCGCGGGCGATGGTCTTGAGGTTGATATCCGGCGCCAGCGGCACCTTGCGGACGTGAACCTTGAGGATCTGCTCGCGGCCGACGACGTCCGGATTCGGCACCACCACCTGCCGATCAAAACGTCCCGGACGCAAGAGCGCGGGGTCGAGCACATCGGGCCGGTTGGTCGCGGCGATCAGGATGATGC
>JBAQER010000376.1:0-5701 GCA_049286845.1 Bradyrhizobium sp. | reverse complement strand
GGTGAGATCCTTGCCGGCCTTGTTCGCATAATGCGCGAACGTCGTTACCGTATTGTAGCCGATGATGGCCTGGGTGTTGGCGTCGGCGCCGAACATCTTCTTGTAGTTGGCGAGCCAGTCCTTCACTTTTCCCTTCGCTGTGTCTTCGTAGGGAATTTCGAAGCCTGACGCGGCATAGAGCCCTTCCACCGCTTCCTTGCCGAGCGCCGGCACTTCGAGCACGTTGGTGGGCGTGGCGCCGAGGAAGGTGACGTCCCATCCGAGCTTCTTGGCTTCGCCCATCGCGCCGATGGTCTCGCGGATCACCGTGCCGAGCACGACCATGTCGCAGCCGTCGGCTTTCATCTTGGCGACCTGCGCGCTGAAGTCGGATACGCCACGCTTGTAGCTGGTGACCGAGGCCGGCGTCAGCTTCATCGCAGCGACCTGCTGGTTGAAGCCATCGAGCACGTTCTTACCGTACTCGTCATCCTGATACATGATGCAGGGCTTCTTGAAATTCTTCCCCTCGATCATGTATTTGACCGCCGCGCGGGTGCTCTCGACATAGGGCAAGAGGTTGTTGAACTTCAGCCGTTCCTGCGGCTTGGCCGGATCGAACTTGAAGGTGAATTCGGCAGCCGTCAGCGGGAACAACTGCAGCACCCCGGCATCGAACAGGACGTCCTGCGAGGCAAGCACGGTCGGCGAGCCCATCGGGCCGACCATGGCGAAGATCTTGTCGCGCTCGACCATCTTCTGCGACGCCAGCACCGCGCGTTTCGGATCGTAGCCCGAGTCCTCGAGGATCAGCTTGATCTTGCGGCCGTTGATGCCGCCTGCGGCATTGATTTCCTCGACCGCCATCTTCATGCCGTTGGAAACCGGCACGCCCCAGACCTTGATCGGGCCGGACAGGTCCTGGTGGGTCCCGATGACGATCTCGGTCGCCGAGATGCCTTCATTGGTGACCTTGGTCTGGGCTGCGGCCGGCAGGTGGGTCAGCGCGAGGGCGCCCACCGCAAGGCCCAGCGCCTTGAACGATTTCGACATTGCAGTCTCCTCTTGGTTTGGCCCGTGTTGAGCGAAGGGTGGGGCCTTTGAATCCTTCGCCGTTTTCGATTGTTGGTCTGCTCGTAGCCTACGCGACCGCCCGCTGGCCATACATGGCTTCGATCTCGCTCGCGTAACGCTTGTTCACGAAACTGCGCTTCAGCTTCATGGTCGGCGTCAATTCCTCGTCCTCGGGCGTCAGCTGGCGCTCGATCAGGAAGAATTTCTTGATGGTTTCGACCCGCGCGAAATTGACGTTCACGGCCTCGATCTCGCGCTGGATCAGATTCTGGATTTCCGACGCCCGGCACAGGCTCGCATAATTGGTGAAGGGAATGTCGTGGTCCTGGGCGTATTTTTCGACGTTCTCCTGGTCGATCATGATGAGGCAGGTCAGGTAGGGCCGCTTGTCGCCGATCACCACGGCGTCCGAGACATAAGGCGAGAATTTGAGCTGGTTTTCGATTTCCGAGGGCGTGATGTTCTTGCCGCCCGAGGTGATGATGATGTCCTTCATCCGGTCGGTGATCTTGATGAAACCCTCATTGTCGATCGAGCCGACGTCGCCGGTGTGCAGCCACCCCTTGGGGTCGATGGTCTCGGCGGTCTTCTCCGGCTGGTTGAGGTAGCCCATGAACAAATAGTCGCCCTTGATCAGGATTTCGCCTTCCGGCGAGATCTTGACCTCGCCCCAGGGCGCGGCCTTGCCGACCGAGCCGAGCTTGACGCGTTCCGCCGGCATCACGGTGGCGACGCCGCAGTTTTCGGTCTGGCCATAGACTTCGCGCATGTCGATGCCGAGCGCGAGGTACCAGCGGATCAGATCCGGCGAGATCGGCGCCGCGCCGGTGAAAGCCAGCCGGCAGCGATCCAGCCCGAGCATGCGGCGGATGTTGCGGAACACCAGCCAGTAGGCCGCCTGATTGGCGAGCCGCAACGGCAGCGGAGCCGCATCGCCCTGCAGCTTGTATTCGGTCTGGCGATATCCCACCGCCAGCGCCTGGCGGTACATCCAGTTCTGGAACGGGGTAGCGTCCTTCAGCGCGATCGTGATGCCGGAATAGAATTTCTCCCAGACCCGCGGCACCGCCAGAAACGCAGTGGGCTGCACTTCGCGCAAATTGTCGGGCACCGTCTCCGGGCTTTCGGCGAAGTTCATCACCGACCCCAGCGCCAGCGAGATGTAATAGCCGCCGATCCGCTCGGCGACGTGGCAGAGCGGCAGGAACACCAGCCGCTCTTCGCTGTCGGTGGACGGAAACAGATCGTTGGCGTGGCGCATCTGATGGGTGACGCCGCGGTTGGAATGCATGGCGCCCTTGGGTGGGCCGGTCGTGCCCGAGGTGTAGACCAGGATGGCGAGGTCGTCGGCGCCGCGGCTTCCGATCATCTCGTCCCACAGCGTTTCGTGGCCCTGGACGTGATTGCTGCCGAGCGCCATGAACTCGGCGAGCGACATCACCATCGGATCGATGAAGCCGCTCAGGCCCTCCATGTCGAACACGACGATCTTCTCGAGGGTCGGGCAGCGCGCGCGGCACGCCAGGATCTTGTCGAGTTGCTCCTCGTCCTCGGCGAAGATGACCTTGGTGCGGGAATCGTTGATGAGATATTCGACCTGGACCGAGGAATCGGTCGGATAGATGCCGGAAGAGACGCCGCCGGCGCACAGGATGCCCATGTCGGCGTAAACCCATTCCGGCACCGCGTTGGCGATGATCGAGGCAACGTCGCCCGGCTGGAAGCCGACGGCATGCAGCCCGTAGGCGATTTCCTTGGAAATCTCCAGCCACTGGCGCCAGCTGGTCGGCTGCCAGATGCCGAACTTCTTCTCGCGGATCGCCGGCCGGTCGCCGCGTTTTTCCACGGCTTGCAGAAAGCTCCTCGCGATCGTGTCCGCCACAGTCAGCACTGCGGGTCTGGCCATTATTCGTTCCCTCCGCCTCTCGGCCCCGCCTTGGACGCCGGCTTTGACAGCCGGTCTTTTCGCAAGGCAGCTCCATATTTAACGCCAAAACCGGCGCAAACGCCAAGTCTTCCTTGACTACCAGGTCTTCCCTGGACGCCAAGCCGTTCTCAACGCCACGTTTTCTTCTTTTTCCAGCGCCGTTCGCCCCGCGCGCCCTCTTCCTTGGCGCCGAGATAGAATTCCTGGATGTCCTTGGAATGCATCAGCCGCTCGCAAGCGTCGTTCATGACGACGCGGCCGATCTCCAGCACGTAGCCGTAATGCGCCGTCTCCAGCGCGATCTTGGCGTTCTGCTCGACCAGCAGGATCGACATGCCCTGCTCCTCGTTGACCCGCTTGATGATCGTGAAGATCTCCTTGACCAGGATCGGCGACAGGCCGAGCGAGGGCTCGTCGAGCAGCAGCAGCGTCGGGCGGTTCATCAGGGCGCGCCCGATCGCGAGCATCTGCTGCTCGCCGCCCGAAAGCTGCCCGGCCGGCTGGTTGATCCGTTCCCGCAGCCGCGGGAAATAGCCGTAGACCCGCTCCAGATCCTCGGCGACCGCCTCGCGGTCGCTGCGCGGATAGGCGCCCATCATCAGGTTCTCGCGCACGCTCAGGAACGGAAACACCTCGCGCCCCTCGGGCACATGGCTGAGGCCGAGCCGCACGATCTTGTCGGCCTCCATGCGCTGGATCGGCTTACCGAGAAATTCGATCGAGCCCTTCTGCGGATCGAGAATGCCGGAAATGGTCTTGAGCACCGTGGTCTTGCCGGCGCCGTTGGCGCCGAGCAGGGTAACGATCTGGCCGCGCGGCACTTCGAGGCTGATGCCGCGGATGGCCATGATCGGCCCGTAATAGCTCTCGATATTGCTGAGCTTCAGGATGATGTCGGGAGTGCTCATGGCATCATCCTCTAGGCGCCGAGATAGGCGGCAACGACGTCGGGATGACGCTGCACCTCGGCCGGCGATCCCATCGCCAGCACCTTGCCGTAGTTCAGCGCTATCACGCGGTCGGAGACGCGATTCACCAGCGTCATGTCGTGTTCGACCATCAACACGGTGACGCCGAGTTCGGTCTTCATGTCCCGGATCCAGAACGACATGTCGTCGGTTTCCTCGACATTCAGTCCGGACGACGGCTCGTCGAGCAGGATCAGCTTCGGCTCGCTGCACAGCGCCCGCGCCAGCTCGATCACCTTGCGCACGCCATATGGCAACCCCGAGATCAGCTTGTCGCGGTACGGCTCGAGGTCGAGAAATTCGATCACCTGCTCGACGCGGCGGCGATGGATTTTCTCGTTGCTGCGCACGCTCGGCAGAAACAGGAACTCCTGCCAGAGCTGGGTGGTGGAATGCCGGTGCCGGCCGACCAGCAGGTTGTTCAGAACGGTGGCATTCTCGAACAGTTCGATGTTCTGGAAGGTGCGGGCGATGCCGAGCTTGGCGATGCCGAACGCGGGCTCCTCGGTGATATCCTGATCCTCGAAAAAGATCCTTCCCGAGGTCGGGGGATAGATCCGCGATATCAGGTTGAAGATCGAGCTCTTGCCGGCCCCGTTGGGACCGATGATGGAAAGAATCTCGCCTTTCTCCACCGCGAAGGAGACCGCGTCGACGGCCTTCAGGCCGCCGAAATGCAGCGACAGGTTTTCGGCGCGGAAATAGCTCATCGGTTACGCTCCGATTTCACGTAGATCTTCTGCCGTTTGAAGGTGGCGCGCTTGTAGAGCGGGAACAACTGGAAGAAGAGTTTGATTTTCAGCCAGCGCCCGTAAAGGCCGAGCGGCTCGAACAGCACGAACAGCACGATGATGACCCCGTAGATCGCGCCCTTCAGCCCGTTCGCCGAAGCGAACGCGGCGACATTGCTCTGGATCTTGGCGGCGAGCTCGGCGCCGGCGCCAAAGGTCGCGGCGACGGCGGCGATCATTCCGGGCACATCGTCCTTCAGGTAGGTCAGGAATGGATCGATCATGACGATGAAGATTGCGCCCAGCACCGCGCCGTGCGGACTGAAGGCGCCGCCGATCAGGATCACGATGATGAACTCGATCGAGAGCTGCAGCGTGAACATCTCCGGGCTGATGAAGGACATCTTGTGGGCGAACAGGACACCGGCGAATCCGGTGATCGCCGCCGAGATCGCAAACGACTTGACCTTATAGAGCGATACGTTGACGCCCATGCTGCGGGCCGCGGTCTCGCTGTCCCGGATCGCGACGAAGGCGCGCCCCGTAGGCGAGCGCAACAGGTTGAGCGTACCGACGATGGTCAGGGCCAGCACTGCAAGACAGAGGAAGTAGAACGAGGGGCTGTCGCGCGACACCGTGGTGCCGAGCGCTTGCAGGGCCTTGACCCGCATACCCTCATTGCCATGGGTCACGCTTTCCCAGCGCGCCAGGATTTCCTCGATGATGAAGGCGAAGGAAATCGTCGCGATCACCAGATAGATGCCCTGCAGCCGAAGCGCCGGAAACCCGACCATCGCGCCGACCACGCCGGTCAGCAGGCCGGCGACCAGAAAATACACCGGGAACGGGACGTTGTATTGCTGCAGGTACGCCGCGGTATAGGCGCCGATGGCGAGAAAAGCGGCATGGCCGAGCGATGCCTGCCCGGTGAAGCCGGTCAGGATCATCAACCCGACGCCGACGGTGGCGTAGATGAAGACGAACACCAGCTGGCTGACGAGATAACTGGAGAGAACGAAGGG
>JBAQER010000375.1:0-2038 GCA_049286845.1 Bradyrhizobium sp. | reverse complement strand
GCTGATCGCCGCGCGTTTCGGGGATCGCGTCAAGCGCTTTGCGACGTTCAACGAACCGTCGATCTTCAATCTGTTCAGCCGCTCGCTGGGCAAGGGCGACCGCAGCAGCGAGGACTCGCTTTACCGGGCGACGCATCACGTCAACCTCGCCCATGGCGCAGCGGTGGACGTGATGCGCGAGGTTCCCGGCGCCTCCATCGGGTGCATTCACAATCTTCAGCCGTGCTGGCCTTCCAGCGCGAGCGAAGCCGATGCGGCCGCGGCGGCGCGCCTCGATCTCTACTGGAACCACGCCTTCCCCGATGTGCAATGCCGCGGCGAGTATCCGCCGGCGATGCGGCCTGCGATCGAGCCGCATTTGCAGCCGGGCGATCTGGCGCGTATTTGCCGCTCCGTCGACTGGTTCGGCCTCAATCACTACAGCCCGGTCTACACCAAGGCGCACCCGACCGCGATGCTGGGCTACGACTTCGGCGACAAGCCGGCCGGCGTTCCGCTGACGCCGATCGGATGGCCGATCAATCCCGAAGCCTTCGGCGAGACGCTGCGCCTCGTTCATGACAGCTATCGGCTGCCGATCTATGTTCTCGAAAACGGACTGGGCAATTTCGACAAGCCCAATGAGGCAGGCGCCGTAGCCGATCCGGATCGGGTCGCGTTTCTGCGCCGCTATATCGGGGCGATGAATGATACCGTCGCCGGCGGCGTCGATGTGAGGGGTTACTTCGTCTGGTCGCTGCTCGACAATTTCGAATGGATGTCGGGGTACGGCGAACGATTCGGAATCACTTATGTCGATTACGCCTCGCAGCGGCGCATTCCAAAATCATCGTTCCACTGGTACGCGGATCTGATCAGGACAACACGCCGGCGATGAAAGCGGCCTCCACACCCACCGGCCAAAAGGTGTTGTTGGCCGACATCGGCGGGACCAATGCGCGCTTCGCGCTGTTGGCCGAAGGAACGATCGGCATGATTGCCCATATGGCGGTCAGCAAGTACGGCAGCTTCCGCGAGGCGCTCGACGCGTATCTCGGCGGTTTGCCACAGCGTGATACGATCAGCGCCGCCATTCTTGCCGTTGCCGGCGTGGTCCGGAACGGCCACAGCGATCTCACCAACAATTCCTGGGTGGTCGACGCCGCCGAGTTGCGCGCGGCTTACGGATTTTCCAGCGTGCGCCTGCTCAATGATTTCGAGGCCGTGGCGTGGGCCCTGCCCCACCTTTCCCCGGAAAAACTGCTCCCGCTGGGCGGCCGGCAACCGGTCGCGGGCGCGCCGCTGGCGGCGCTCGGCCCCGGCACCGGCCTCGGCATGGCCGTCACCATACCGCACGCCACCGGGTACCTCGTGCTTTCGAGCGAGGGCGGCCATTCGACCATGGCCGCGAACTCACCGCGCGAGGACGCCGTCATCGCCTGGCTGCGGCAGCGATCGGGCCATGTCTCGGCCGAGCACGTGCTCTCCGGGCATGGCCTGGAAGATCTTCACGAAGCGCTGGCTGTGCTGGACAACATCGCGCTGCCGAGGCGCCGCGCCGCCGAGATCACCCGGGCCGGCGTCGAAGGGACCTGCGCGACCAGCCGCGCCGCCGTCGACATGTTCTGCGCGATGCTCGGGACGGTTGCCGGCAATCTCGCGCTGACGTTAGGTGCAAGGGGTGGAGTGTTCATCGCCGGAGGCATCTTGCGTCACATGCCTGATTATCTTGCCCGCTCGCAGTTTCGCGCGCGCTTCGAGGCCAAGGGCCGGCTTCGCGGCTATCTTGAACCGATACCGGCCTGGCTGATTCTGGACGGGGATGCCGCATTCACGGGCCTGCGCGCATTGGCGGAGGTCGAAGGCATTGGCTGAAATCCCATCGACAGGGATCGTTACCCTGACCATCAATCCCGCCGTCGACGTCTCGACGTCGGTGAAGAAAATGGTGCCCTTCACCAAGATGCGTTGCGCGCAGGCCCAGCGCGATCCCGGCGGCGGCGGAATCAACGTCGCCCGCGTTCTGAAGCGGTTGGGCATCGAGGCCTCGGCCATCTAC
>JBAQER010000374.1:0-2323 GCA_049286845.1 Bradyrhizobium sp. | reverse complement strand
TCGTCGTTCCCTGGTCAAGGCCGCCGGCATGGCGGCCGTGCTGGGCGCGGGTGCCGCGCCGGCCGTTCATGCCGAGCCCGCCGTGCGGTGGCGCCTGGCATCGAGCTTCCCCCGATCGCTGGACACCATCTATGGTGCCGCCGAGGTGTTCGCGCACAAGGCGAGGCAGCTGTCGGGCGGCCGGTTCGAGGTGTCCGTGCACGCGGCCGGCGAGCTGATGCCGGCCTTCGGCGTGGTGGACGGCGTGCAGAACGGGGCGGTGGAAGCCGCGCACACGGCGCCCTACTATTTCTTCGACAAGGACGAGACATTCGCCATCGGCGGCGCGATTCCCTTCGGGCTGAACAGTCGCCAGATGAGCGCGTGGACCTACGAGGGCAACGGCCTGAAGCTGATGCGCGAGTTCTACGCCGACTACGGGTTCATCAGCTTCCCCTGCGGCAACACCGGCGCGCAGATGGGCGGCTGGATGCGCAAGGAAATCCGCAGCGTGCGGGACCTGAAGGGCCTGAAGTTCCGCATCGGCGGCTTCGCCGGCAAGGTCCTGGAGCGACTCGGGGGCTTACCTCAGAACATCCCGGGCGGCGACATCTACCAGGCGCTGGAAAAAGGCAGCATCGACGCGGCCGAATGGATCGGGCCCTACGACGACCAGAAGCTCGGCTTCAACAAGGTGGCGCCGTACTACTACTACCCGGGCTGGTGGGAGGGCGGACTGCAGCTCGACCTGTACGTGAACCGCAAGGCCTACAACGTGCTCTCGCCCGAATACAAGGCGATCGTCGAGACCGCCAGCACGTTCGCCCATGTCGTGACCCAGGGCAAGTACGACGTGAAGAACCCCGGGGCGCTCAAGCAGCTGGTGGGCGCGGGCGCCAAGCTGCGGCCGTTCCCGGCCGACGTCATGTCGGAAGCGTTCAAGCAGTCGATCGCCTTGTACGACGAGCTCTCGCACCGCAACCCGCGCTGGAATCGCGTTTACGCGGACTACCAGAAATTCCGGTCGGACCAGAACCTGTGGTTCCGTTTCACCGAAGCGACTTTCGACCGGTTCATGCAGTCGCAGAAATTGTGAGCGGCGGCGGTGTCCGGCGGTCCGGCACCTTTATGGAGGAGCTCGGGAAGTCCGATGCCGCAAAGGCCCCCTGGCGTCATGGTTTTTCCGCAAGGGAAAACACCTGAATACAAAGCCACTGAATTCCAGAGAATGGCGCTCTGGTTTGGCAACTTAAGTTAGCCAGGCCTGTCACGAGCCGAGTGGTTTATTTCCCACCCAAGGAGACAGTCAGAATGGATCGACGTTTACTCATCAAGAACGCCGGGATCGCCGGCGTGCTGGCAACGGGAATTGCCCCCGCCGTGCATGCCCAGGCCGCGATCCGCTGGCGCATCGCCTCGAGCTTTCCGAAGTCGCTCGACACGCTGTTCGGTGTCTGCGACGTGTTCGCCAAGAAGGTCGGGGAGATGACCGGCGGCAAGTTCCAGATCACCACGCATGCGGCCGGCGAACTGAGGCCCGCCGTCGGTGTGCTGGACGGCGTGTCCAACGCCACGGTGGAAATGGCCAACACCGCGCCCTATTATTTCTTCGGCAAGGACCCGACCTACGCGCTGGACTGCGCCATTCCGTTCGGCCTGAACGCCCGCCAGATGGCGGCATGGATGTACGACGGCAACGGCTTGAAGCTCACGCGCGAGTTCTACGCCAAAGTGGGCGTCGTGAACTTCCCGATGGGCAACACCGGCGCCCAGATGGGCGGCTGGTTCCGCAAGGAGATCAAGTCCGCCGCCGACCTGAAGGGGCTCAAGATCCGCATCGCGGGGCTGGCCGGCCAGGTGCTCACCAAGCTGGGCGCCGTGACGCAGCAGATCGCCGGCGGCGAGATCTACCAGGCGCTCGAGCGCGGCACGATCGACGCGACCGAGTGGGTCGGCCCGTACGACGACGAGAAGCTCGGCTTCAACAAGGTGGCCAAGTACTACTACTACCCCGCGTTCTGGGAGGGCGGCGCCGCGCTGCAGGTGTTCGTGAACACGAAGGCGTGGGAGGGGCTTCCGAAGGAATACCGCGCCATCCTGGAGGCGGCGACGGCGGAAGCCAATACCTGGATGCTCACGCGCTACGACACGCAGAACTCCGGCGCGCTCAAGCGCATGGTCGGCAGCGGCACCCAGCTGCGCGCGTTCCCGCGCACGGTGATGGATGCGTGCTACAAGGAGTCGCTCGCCCTCTATGCCGAGATCTCGGCGAAGAACGCGAAGTTCGCCAAGATCCACGACCACATGACGAAGTTCCTCGAGGAGCAGATCCTCTGGTTCCGGG
>JBAQER010000373.1:0-2145 GCA_049286845.1 Bradyrhizobium sp. | reverse complement strand
ATTTCGCCAGGGCTGCCATCGCCTCTTGCGCATTGCCCGCCTCGCAACACAAATGCAGATCCGCCTGTGCGTTGAGGAACAGTGCCATGCCTTCCCGCACGATGGGGTGGTCGTCCACCATCAGGATCCGGGTTTTCTCCACCGCGGACACGGAGTCGCCGCTCAAGTTTGCCCCTCCAGATCGGGATAGGTGACGATCACTGTTGTGCCGCGCGGAACGTTGTCGGAAACTTGCAGCATGCCGCCCAGCAGGCTTGCGCGGTATCGCATGCTGTACATCCCGATGCCCGTGTCCGCGCCGGCGCGTAAGCCGATGCCGTCATCGCTCAAGGTCAGACGGTGCTGACCGTCGACGCGAGCCAGATCTATCCGTATCAGCCCCGCCTGACTGTATTTGACGGCATTGTTGACAGCTTCCTGCGCGATGCGATACAGATTGATTGCGACCAGCGGATCGTGCACCTGCACCTGACGACCGACGCAGACCACGCATTTCATGGATTGGAGAGCGCCGGTATCTTCAGCCAGGCGTTCCAGCGCCGCGATCAGGCCACCGTGCTCCAAAGCCACCGGGTACAGGCCGCGGGCAGCGGTTCGGTTCATGGTGGCGGCCTCGCCGATGAGTTCGCCGATCCTCTGGGCGGCATCGGCTTCCGGCTGTGCGCGATCGATGAGCTTTTGGCGCAGGCTTTCACACAGGAGCGAGAGACTGGTCAGGTGCTGCCCGAGGCCATCGTGCAATTCGGATCCGATCACGCGCCGCTGCTCTTCACTCACGCGAATCAGCGCGATTTCAAGGTTACGGCGTTCGGCCATCTCCTTGTGCAGCTCAGCATTGGCCGCAAGCAGTTCCCGAGTGCGCTCGGCCACGCGTTCTTCCAGTTTTTCGAGTGAACGTCTGAGCTGTGCCTGGGCGTGCTGCTGTTCGCCAATCGACGCTGCGAGCACGAGCCCGGTTACCGCAACGATGATCGAAAAGGTGCACCACTGGACCACATCGTAAAAGGAGTCTCCGCTCATGAAGGGGCCGGTGCCTTGCGATGCGCCCCAAACGACCATCAGACCGCACAACAGCGTGACCAGGCTGGCCCCTGGTTGCCGAAAGCGCAGAGAGCCCCAGATCACGAAGGGAAATACAGCCATCGGTGCGGCGTCGTATCGGGTGGGCGCGAGTTCCAGGGAGCCGAATATCCTCAGGGTGACGATCACGAGCAACGCCAGCAGGCACAACGCCTCCACGACTTTTGCGGGCGAAGGCGCGTGCAGGGGCTCTCTCATCCACAACAACAAAGGCGGAGCCACCACCAGCATGCCCATCATGTCCCCCAACCACCATTTCACCCACGCCGTGGCGTAGTCTTGCGGGGGCACGGCTCCGATTCCGGCCAACGTTGCCACGCCGACGAAAGCGCTGATCATCGTGGCGAAAAAGGCCGCCAGGACAATCAGGGCCAACACATCCCGCCTGGTTCGCAGGCCGACATCGAATCCGGGAAATCGGGCCAACAGCCAGGCGCCGCCCAACGCTTCCAGCGTGTTGCCCGCCGCAATGCTGCCAGCTGCAACCAGCGGTACGCCAGTCCCTGCATTGGCCAGAAAAGCGCCCAGCGCCACGGCGAACGCCATGCGCCAGCCATAGAGCAACAGGGCCGCGAGCGCAATTCCACTGGGTGCCCACGCCAGGCTCACGGTACTGCCGACAACGGCGTGCGCCAATCCCGCTTTAGCGGCAGCAACATAAAGCGCCGTGATGCCGATGAAGAGGCCAACAAAAGACGGCGTCCATTTCATGTCGATCCTGGACGCGCCAACGAGCTGCGTGTGCGCTGGTCTTCTTACGAACACATCATCCGACTTCTTGATTGGCTCTTTTGCTGGAGACAATACCGGGCATTATGCTGGCCGGCCGTTTACAAACCTACTCAGCCGTTATGCCGAGGCCAGGGGTGAATTCGCGCGTGAATAGACCAGTTCGATCGTCGATGGCGATCGAACCAGCTGTCGCAGCCCAGCTCATCCAGGGCACTCCGACGAGAACGTCGAGAGGTCCTGACGAGTTCACACCCGAATGTTGATCGGCAGCGCGAGAACCGCAAGAACCGTCGGCACGCGATCGCCGCGGTTGGATCTCGCTCTCGCTCAGGT
>JBAQER010000372.1:0-2320 GCA_049286845.1 Bradyrhizobium sp. | reverse complement strand
TCTCCCGCTTGCGGGGGAGGTCGGATCGCATCGAACGATGCGATCCGGGTGGGGGAAATCTCTCCACACCACCAGCGTGAATCGCGGAGAGACCCCCACCCCAACCCTCCCCCGCGAGCGGGAGAGGGAGAGGGAGCGGAGCTCCGGATGAGATTCGATTGCAAAAAGCGGCATCATGCTTCCACCGCTCGCCCCTTGAGCGCGAACAGGCCGCGCGGGCGCTTCTGGATGAACAGGATGATCAGCACCAGGATGGCGATCTTGCCGAGCACGGCGCCGGCCACCGGTTCGAGGAACTTGTTGGCGATGCCGAGCGTGAAGGCGCCGACCAGCGTGCCCCAGAGATTACCGACGCCGCCGAACACCACCACCATGAAGGAGTCGATGATGTAGCTCTGGCCGAGGTTCGGGCTGACATTGTCGATCTGCGACAGCGCCACGCCGGCGATCCCGGCAATGCCGGAGCCGAGGCCGAAGGTCAGCGCGTCGACGCGCGAGGTCGCGATTCCCATCGACGCCGCCATGCGCCGGTTCTGCGTGACCGCGCGCATTTCCAGGCCGAGCGCCGTGTAGCGCAGCATGGCGAGCAGGATGGCGAACACCGCCAGCGTGAAGCACAGGATCCACAGCCGATTGTAGGTAATCGTGACTTGCCCGATCTCGAACGCGCCGCTCATCCAGGAGGGATTGCCGACCTCGCGGTTGGTCGGACCGAACATGGTGCGCACCGCCTGCTGCAGCACCAGCGACAGGCCCCAGGTCGCCAGCAGCGTCTCCAGTGGACGGCCGTAGAGAAAGCGGATGATGCTGCGCTCGATCAGGATGCCGATCGCTCCGGCGACGATGAAGGCCAGCGGCACCGCCATCAGCAGCGAGTAGTCGAACAGGCCGGGATAGCTGGTGCGGATGGTTTCCTGCACCACGAAGGTGGTGTAGGCCCCGATCATGACCATCTCGCCGTGGGCCATGTTGATGACGCCCATCACCCCGAAGGTGATGGCAAGCCCGATGGCCGCGAGCAGCAGCACCGAGCCGAGCGACAGGCCGTACCAGGCGTTCTGCACCATCGACCACAGCGCAAGGCTGCGCTGAATGGCCGCCGTCGCGTTCGCCGCGGCGCTCACAATCGCAGCCGGCTGATCCCCGATCAGCCCGGTCAGCAGCGCCATCGCCTCCTGGTCGCCGCGCGCCTTGATGGCGGCGATGGCTTCCAGTTTTTCAGCGTCGGTGGCGTCGGGTTTGAACAGCAGGATGGCGGCGCGCGCCTCGGTAAAGGCCAGCTTGGCGGCCTTGACGGTTTCGTTCTTCAGCGCCTCATCGACCAGCGGAAGCATGGCTTCGTCGTGGGTTTTGAACACCGATTGCGCGGCATGGATCCGCTTGGCGGGATCGGGCGACAGCAGGGTCAGTCCGCCCAATGCGGCTTCGACGGCGCGGCGCAGGCGGTTATTGAGGCGAACGGCGGCCGCTGCCGCGGGCAGGCTCGCGACCGGTTCGGCGGTGGCGGCATCGACGATCTTGCCGTTGAGCTCGGTGACGTAGACTTTCCTGGTGTCGGGATCTGCCATCAGGCGGCCGTCCTGCAGCGCGCTGATGATGGCAAAGGCAAGCGGATTGCCTGACGACGCCACCGCGCCGATCGCGTCGTTGGTGTCGGAAAAATCGTCGTTGGCGAACTTGCCGACCGCATCCTCGAACGGACCCGCGAGCGCCGGAACGGCGAAGGCCGCGATCAGGAAGATCGAGAGGGCAAGCGCCCGAAAACGCTCAAGAACGTTGGCTAACACTGGACGACCCCGGCAGGAGTAGAGGAGAAGGCGGCGGCAGCGCCGCCTTCTCCGGTCTCAGAGAGCAATGGGAACTATCAGGAACCCTGACCGCCGCACTTGTTGGTCTTGGTGTTGTAGTTGCCGCACTTGAGCTTGACCCAGTCGGCTTCGATGTCCTTGCTGCCCGGCAGGAAGTCGCTCCAGGCGTCGCCCGGAACTTCGGCCGTGGTCTTCCAGACGATGTCGAACTGGCCGTCATCCTTGATCTCGCCGATGTACACCGGTTTGGTCAGGTGATGATTCGGCAGCATCTTGGCGGTACCGCCGGTGAGGTTCGGCACTTCCAGGCCGATGATCGCGTCGGACACCTTGGCGACATCGGTGGTCTTGGCCTTGGTCACGGCCTTCGCCCAGAGATTGAAGCCGATCACGGTCGCTTCCATCGGATCGTTGAAGGTGCGCTTGTCGTTCTTGAGGAACTTGTGCCAGCTCTTGATCGCTGCGGTATTGGCCGGGGCGCTGATCGACTGGAAGTAGTTCCACGCCGCGAG
>JBAQER010000371.1:0-6993 GCA_049286845.1 Bradyrhizobium sp. | reverse complement strand
GCGCTGGTGCCGATCCTGTCGGCCGTCGGCTGCGCGGTCGATTACTCCAGAGCCGCGCAATTTCGCGCCAAACTGCAAGCCGCGGTCGACGCCGCCAGCGTCGGATCGATCGCAAAACAATCGCCGGCCTTCATTGCCGCCGGCACCATGACGTCGGACGGACCGATCGCGGCGGGCGTGACCGATGCGAACAATATCTTCAACGGCAATATGTCGGGGGTGACCGGTTACACGCTCAACGGCATGACGCCCGTCGTGACCAAGACCGGCAGCGTGGTCACCTCGACGGTGCAGTTCTCGGCCAATGTGCCGGCCATGTTTCTCGGCGTCATGGGCAAGAGCACGATGACGGTCACCGGCAGTTCGACCGCAACCGCCAAGATGCCGCTCTATATCGATTTCTATCTGCTCATGGACAATTCGCCATCGATGGGGGTAGGTGCAACCCCGGCCGATGTGACGAAGATGGTCAACAATACGTCGGACAAGTGTGCTTTCGCCTGCCACGACTACAATGACTCCAACAACTACTACAATCTTGCAAAAACCCTCGGCGTGACGACCCGGATCGACGTGCTGCGTACCGCGACCCAGCAATTGATGGATACCGCCTCGGCGACGCAGACCTATTCGAGCCAGTTCCGGATGGCGATCTACGACTTCGGCGCTTCGTCAAAAACCATCGGGCTGAGAGCCCTGTTTGCGCTGTCATCGAGCCTGTCGAGCGCCAAGTCGGCGGCGGGCAATATTGATCTGATGGGAGTCTACGGCAACAACGATGCATATACGGCCGACAAGGATACCCAGTTCAGCACGGTGTTTCCTCAGATCAACAACGCGATCAGTTCCCCCGACGCCGGGACTTCGTCCGCGCCGTTGAAATATCTCTTCTTTGTTTCCGACGGAGTCGCCGACGAATACAACACCAGCTGCCTCAAGCCGACCGCCAGTGGCAGCCGCTGTCAGTCGCCCATCAATCCGGCGCTTTGCACCACCCTCAAGAACCGCGGCATCAAGATTGCGGTGCTGTACACCACCTATCTCGCGCTGCCGACCAACGCCTGGTACAATAAATGGATTGCGCCGTTCAATGTCGGGCCCTACGGCCCCTCGCCGAACAGCGAGATCGCGCTCAACATGGCGAGCTGCGCCTCGCCGGGCCTGTACTTCGAGGTCAGCCCGACCCAGGGCATCTCGGAGGCGATGAACGCGCTGTTCCAGAAGGCCGTCGCCGAGGCGCGCATCAGCAGCTGACGCTACCGTCATTGCGAGCGACAGCGAAGCAATCCAGTGTCAGGCAACGGACACCGGCAGTGAATTGCTTCGTCGCGGAACCTGAAGCTGTTCAGGACCGGTAATCGCCGTTGATCGCGACATATTCCTTGGTGAGGTCGCAGGTCAGAACGCGGTCGCGGCCCTTGCCGAGGCCGAGCGCGATCTTGATCTGGATCTTCGGATTCTTCATCGCCGCCGAGACCTCCGCCTCGTCATAGGACGGATCGCGCGCGCCGTGTCTGGCGACGCGGATGCCGTTGAAGGAGATCGAGAGCTTGTCGCGGTTGGCCGGTTCGCCGGCCTTGCCGACCGCCATCACGACGCGGCCCCAGTTGGCGTCCTCGCCGGCGATCGCCGTCTTCACCCGCGGCGAATTCGCCACCGACATTGCGATTTTCCGCGCCGAGGCCTTCGTGGTCGCCCCTTCGACGATGATCTCGACCAGCTTGCGTGCGCCTTCGCCGTCGCGGGCCACCTGCTCGGCTAGATCGGCGAGCACGGCGCGGAACGCTTTGGTGAAGGCCTTCAGGCGGGGGTCGCTGGCTCGGCTGATCTTGGGCGCACCGTTGGCCGCCGCGGCTCCGGTGGCGAACGCCAGCAGCGTGTCCGACGTCGAGGTGTCGCCGTCGATCGTGACGGCATTGAAAGTGTCTTCGACGCCATTCTTCAAAAGCGATTGCAGCGCGCTCGCTGAAAGCGGCGCGTCGGTGAACACGAACGCCAGCATGGTCGCCATGTCGGGCGCGATCATGCCGGCGCCCTTGGCCATGCCGTTGATGGTCACCTTGGCTTTCCCGAGCTTCACCGTCGCGGTCGCGACCTTCGGGAAGGTGTCGGTGGTCATGATCGCTCTTGCCGCGCCCATCCATTCGCCCGGAACGGCTTGCCCGGCCAGCGTGCCGAGCACGCCGTCGAATTTCGTGGCATCCAGCGGTTCGCCGATCACGCCGGTCGAGGCGAGAAACACCTCATTGGGGCTGCATGCCACCGCCTTGGCGGCAATCGAGGCCGTCAGCGTCGTCGCCTGCCGTCCGGTCTTGCCGGTGAAGGCGTTGGCATTACCGGAATTCACCACCAGCGCGCGGGCCCCGCCTCGCCCCAGTTTCGCCCGACACCATTCCACCGGCGCCGACGGGCACTTCGATTGGGTGAAGACGCCGGCCACCGTAGTGCCCTTGTCCATCACGGCCAGCAGCACGTCGGTGCGGCCCTTGTAGCGGATCCCCGCGGCTGCGGTCGCGAGCCTCACGCCCGCGATCACGGGCATGTCGGGGACGTTGGTCGGGGCGAGGGGGGAGACAGCAGTGGACATGGGGCGCCTTATCTCGACAAAGAATGAGAGCCGTCATGGCCGGATTTATTCCGGCCATCCACGTCTTTCGGGCCTGTCGATGAAGTCTTAAGACGTGGATGCCCGGGACAAGCCCGGGCATGACGTCAAACTACTGAAGTCCGATTGCGAAGTCGATTTACTTCTTCGCCGGGGGCGCCATCTTGGAGTCGGCGGGCTTTGCCGCGTCCGGCTTGGCCTCGGTCTTCGCCGCCGCGTCGGCGGGCTTGTCCATGCGCTCGATCTTGGCGGCTTCGCGCAGCTTCGCCACGTATTCCGCCTGCGCCTTGCGCGTCACATAGGTCTCGATCTGGGGCTTGACCTGCTCGAACGCCGGGGCCTGTCGGCTGCGCTTTTCCTCGACCTTGATGATGTGCCAGCCGAACTGCGACTTGACGGGATCGGAGATCTTGCCGGGCTCGAGCGTGAAGGCGACGCCGGAGAATTCCGGCACCATCTGATCCTTGGTGAAGAAGCCGAGATCGCCGCCGTCCGACGCGCCGGGATCCTTGGATTTCTTCTTGGCGAGCTCGGCGAAGTCGGCGCCTTTCTTCAGCTCCGCGGCGATCGCCTTGGCATCGTCCTCGCTCTCGACCAGGATATGCCGGGCGTGAACTTCCTGCTCGGCGGTAATCTGCTTGGCGGCGTCCTCATAGACCTTCTTCATGGCCTCGTCGGTGGTCGCGGCCTTGCCTTCGGTCGCCAGCAGGCTGTCCATCAGGAGCCGGTTGCGGGTAAACGCCAGCCGCTTCTTGAAATCCTCGTTGTTTTCGACCTTCTTGTCCTCGGCGGCCTTGGCGACGATCTTCATGTCGATCAGGAAGGCCAGCACGTTGTCCTTCTTGGTCGCAGGGTCCATCTGCGCGAGGCTGGGTCCCAGCTCCTCCTCGGCGAGAGCAACGTCGCTCTGGCGGATCTCGACGCCGTTGACCTTGGCGAGCACCGGGTTGGCGTCCTGCGCCCGTACCGGGAAACCGGCAAGAAGCACCACGGCGAGACAGCCGGTCATGGCGGCCGAGGCAAAGCCGAGGCGCAGGCCGGTTTTCGTTTCCGGGAACGGGAAGGTCATGCAAAATCCTTATCAAGACGGGGGCTCTGGGCGGCGGGACACTCGCCCAATCATGGGGCCTTGGCAACGCGAAAAGTCTGTCAAAATGATGAATTCCTTGACATATGGGCCACGTTGACAAGGCCCTGGCCCAGCCATATCTCTCCCCAATCGTGTCAATGGCGATAGCGCTTGTTTTGCTGCGTTTTTGGCCGTTGAACCTTGGCTTGCTTAATTCCCACTCATTGGGCGGATGACCCCCGGATCGGGGACTTTGCCGCAGCGCCTCACGGTGAGTTGATAGGCAACCTGGTGGACCCACGTTACGGCTGCAACGCAGAACGGCAAGAACAGGAATTTGGCATGATCGGCGCGCTCGCCCGCAAGTTTTTCGGCTCCGCCAACGACCGGCGGGTTAAGGGATATCAGTCCCGCGTCAACGCCATCAACGCGCTGGAGCCCGAAGTAGCCGCGCTGTCCGACGAGGCGCTGAAGGCCCGCACCGCCGAATTCCGCGCCCAGCTCGCAGGCGGCAAAACGCTCGACGACATCCTGGTTCCGGCATTTGCCACCGTGCGCGAGGCGGCCAAGCGCACGCTCGGCCAGCGGCATTTTGACGTCCAGCTGATCGGCGGCATGGTGCTGCACGAGGGCGACATCGCCGAGATGAAGACCGGCGAAGGCAAGACGCTGGTGGCGACGCTGGCGGTCTATCTCAACGCGCTGGCCGGCAAGGGCGTCCACGTCGTCACCGTCAACGACTACCTCGCCCGCCGCGACTCCGAATGGATGGGGCAGATCTACAACTTCCTCGGGCTCACCGTCGGCGTGATCGTCCACGGCCTCGATGACGGCGAACGCAAGAATTCCTACGCCTGCGACATCACCTACGGCACCAACAACGAATACGGCTTCGATTACCTGCGCGACAACATGAAGTACCGTCTGGAGGACATGGTCCAGCGCGGTCACTCCTACGCCATCGTCGACGAAGTCGATTCGATCCTGATCGACGAGGCGCGCACGCCGCTGATCATTTCCGGCCCGCTCGACGACCGCTCGGAATTCTACAACACCATCGACACGTTTTTGCCGAAACTCGACAAGGCCACCGACTTCGAGGTCGATGAGAAGCAGCGCACGGTGACCTTGACCGAAGCCGGCATGGAGAAGATCGAGGTGCTGCTGCGCGACGCCGGCCAGCTCAAGGGCGAGTCGCTCTACGACGTCGAGAACGTCTCGGTCGTCCACCACATCAACCAGGCGCTGCGCGCGCATTCGCTGTTCACGCGCGACAAGGACTACATCGTCCGCGACGATGAGGTCATCATCATCGACGAGTTCACCGGCCGCATGATGCAGGGCCGGCGCTATTCCGAAGGCCTGCACCAGGCGCTGGAAGCCAAGGAGCACGTTCAGGTCCAGCCGGAAAACCAGACGCTGGCCTCGATCACGTTCCAGAACTATTTCCGGATGTACGAAAAGCTTTCGGGCATGACCGGCACGGCGCTGACCGAGGCCGACGAACTGTTCGATATCTACAAGCTCGAAGTCGTGGAAATCCCGACCAACGTCCAGGTGGCGCGTCTCGACGAGGACGACGAGGTCTATCGCACCCAGACCGAGAAATACGCCGCGATCCTGGCCGAGGTGGAGCGCGCCAATGCGAGGCTGCAGCCGGTGCTGGTCGGCACCGCCTCGATCGAAAAATCCGAAGTGCTGGCCGACTATCTGAAGAGCCATGGCTACAAGCAGATCGATTTCGGCAACGAAAACGCGATGGAGAAGCTCTACGCCGCGGCGCGGGCGGGCAAGCCGGCGAAGCTGTTCGCGGTCTTGAATGCGCGCTTCCACGAGCAGGAAGCCTATATCGTCGCCGAAGCCGGCGTGCCCGGCGCGATCACGATCGCGACCAACATGGCGGGCCGCGGCACCGACATCAAGCTCGGCGGTTCGCTCGAGATGCGGATCATGCACGAGACCGCAGGGATTACCGACGAGGCCGAGAAGGCCAAAAAGATCGAGCAGATCAAGGCCGACGTCGAACGCTTCCGCGACATCGTGCTGAAGGCCGAAGACGTGGTCGAGGTCGAGCCCGCGAAAGGCCCCAAGCCGGCCAAGACCGTGACCAAGCCGGGCGGACTCTACATCATCGGCTCCGAGCGCCACGAATCCCGCCGCATCGACAACCAGCTGCGCGGCCGCTCCGGCCGCCAGGGCGACCCCGGGCGCTCGAAGTTCTTCCTGTCGCTGGAAGACGATTTGATGCGGATCTTCGGGTCCGACCGGCTCGACAGCATGCTGACGCGGCTCGGCCTGAAAGAGGGCGAGGCCATCATCCATCCCTGGATCAACAAGGCGCTGGAGAAGGCGCAGCAGAAGGTCGAGGCCCGCAACTTCGACATCCGCAAGAACCTCTTGAAGTTCGACAACGTCCAGAACGACCAGCGCAAGGTGATCTTCGACCAGCGCGTCGACCTGATGAAGGACGACAGCGTCGCCGAGACGGTGGCCGACATGCGCCGCGCCTTCGTCGAGGACGTCGTCACCAAGCACGTGCCCGAGCATGCCTATGCCGAGCAGTGGCACGTTGCCGAGCTGAGGGAAGAACTGAAGCGCGTGCTCGACATCGATCTTCCGGTCGACGAATGGGCCAAGGAAGAGGGTATCGCCGACGAGGAATTGCTGTCGCGTATCGAGCAGCGTGTCGACGAGCACATGGCGGCCAAGGTGGCGCAATGGGGTCCCGACGTGATGCGTTACGTCGAGAAGACCATCCTCTTGCAGACGCTGGATCATCTCTGGCGCGAGCATCTGGTGATGCTCGACCATCTGCGCCAGGTGATCGGCCTGCGCGGCTACGGCCAGCGCGATCCGTTGCAGGAGTACAAGTCGGAAGCGTTCAGCCTGTTCGAGGCGATGATCGCGCATCTGCGCGAGGCGGTGACGGCGCAACTGATGCGCGTCGAGATCGTGCCGCCGGAAGAGCAGCAGCCGGTGCTGCCGCCAATGGAGGCCCACCATCTCGATCCCAGTACCGGCGAGGATGAACTGGCGTTCGCCGATGTCTCGCTGGCGCCGGCGGCCACCGCCAACCGGGACCCGAAGAATCCGGCGACCTGGGGCAAGATCGGCCGCAATGAGGATTGTCCCTGCGGCTCAGGCAAGAAGTTCAAGCACTGCCACGGACGTTATGCGTGAGCGGACGAGCGTTCCGCAGCGCGTAATTTCGTACTGACTCATCATCCGCCGACGGTCAGCGCAAAGCGCTGCCCGATGGCACGCTGAAAGCGGATGATCCAGTACGCCGCGGCGCTTCCGTATCCTTCAAATGTCACGG
>JBAQER010000370.1:0-7253 GCA_049286845.1 Bradyrhizobium sp. | reverse complement strand
AGGAACAATACATTGAGGTAGCGGGGAAATGACATGAGAATGCGCCCCTCGTAGTCGGAAAACGCATACAGGTAAGCTAACAGCAGCGACGCCAAATAGCCCAGGAATCCGAGAAAAATAAGCAGCGTAAGGGCCAGGATGCGCTGCCGGCAAAGCCGGCCAGGCGCTACGGCAGCCATGACACCTCCCGCCAGCAACAACGCCGCCACGACCGCGGCAGGCGACCATTGGTTGCCTCCGAAAGAGCCAGAGAGCGATATCCGTCTCAACGCATCGATGAAGAACGCGAACAACGATGATGGCGATTGCACTGACGGGCTGACATTGAAGAACTGAGCGAAGAACTTGCTGCCAACCTCGATTTCCCGCGAGGTGCTGCAACAAGAGAGGACGTTCTTAACGACGTCAAATGGCGAATAACGGATCCAGCCCAGGTCGAGCCCCTCGGAAACCACATAGGCGTACCAACTCCGATTGACGACCCACGGCACTGCAAACATCGCGGCTATCCAGGAAAGTTCTCGCGCCGAAATCCGCATTTGCCGGAGGCCGCCGGAACTGGAATAGCGAATGATCAAGAGATCCATCACACCGATTGTCGCCGCAAGAACGGCAAGCATTGCCCCCGCGCTCTTGACGAGGACGAGCGCTCCCAGCACGACCGGGACGGCGAACAACCCCTTCGATGCTTCGCGTACGATGAAATAGGTGAGAACGCACGCGGCAAATCCAGCACCGAGCAGATGATCGATCAGAACGCTCGACCAACCAACGCCAAACACCTTGACGGCGTAATCAACCAAATAGCAGGCGATCAGAAACGGGGCGATCCCCAGCCGAAGCGCGATGCCCGGAGCCCCGAAAGAAAAGCAAAGCAACAAGAGAGCGCAGGAGAAAAATGCAAGCCCCTCTGAATAACCCGTCAATATGAGAAGATGGTAGCTGAATAACGAAACGCCGGGAGGATAGTCCTGAAAGTAAAGCGGGTTCGGATGAAAGTGGAATGTGCCCGCCTCATAAACTGCGCGAATGACCGTTCCCCAGTGGGAGAACTCGTCCCATCTGCTGAAACTCGCCCGCTCGTTCATCAGATACAGAAAGGAAATAGCGAGGAAAACGCTCAGCAGAACCGCAATGCCGCGAGCGATATTTTTCGCGTCGATCCGGAATTCGGGAAGAGGCGATCGCAGCGTTATTGCAACCGAGGCCGCCAAGGCAACAAGGCCCCCTACGTGAATAAGCTGACTCGCAATTCTGAGACTGCCGACGAAATCGAACGCATAGAGGCTGACCATGATCGCAGCCGCATAAATGGCGGGACCTGCGGCCAAAGGAACGCCCAAGAAAACCCGCAAGGCGAGAGTGTAACCAAGCAATTCGAGAAAAAGAATTCCAACGAAACTCATCAACAGCCCCGATCGTGCAGATTGATGCGTGAATAACAGAAAAAGCCGCATGACGACAGATTCGAAGATGGCAGCGTAACAGGCAGTCTGCGGTCGCCGTCTCCAGCCGACGCCATTTCCACTCGCTGAGGTCGGCATCGCGAACGCGATCGCGTTTCTGGGAACCGATGCCTCTTGCAGGCGCGTTCACGCCATGATGCAAGATCATGAGCAATAACGATGGCCGGCCGGCTGGAGCGCTCGCCGAGGCCAGAACCTGGCCACGCCCCTCGGACGGAGAGAACGACTTACAGGGCTGCGACGTACCGGCGGCAGCCTTCCTCAAATCCCGTATGCGGGCTCCATCCAAGCTCGCGGCGGGCCTTTTCAATATTCATGATGATGTGCCGGGCGCGATCCGGGTTTTGCGGTTTCCACTCAATCTCGAGCTTGCGGCCGAGCACCTTTGCTATGGTCTCAGCCATTGCGAGGACAGTTACGATTTCGGGTCCACTAATGGAGTAGACATTCATGCCAGGACGCCCGGCAAAGGATTTCTTGATCACATCGACGGTATCGGAGACGTGAAGCGGTTCCCTCATCTGCAAACCGTCGCCCTCGATCTGAACCGGCAAATCGCTGCGAAGGCGCTGCACGAAGCTGGCCACCGCGCCCTGAAAGCCGCCAGGACCATAGGTATTGTTACAGCGCAAGACCACCGCGGACGATATCTGGCCTTGCGCAAGGGAATCGGCGATCAGTCGTTCGGCGGACAGTTTTGCGTATCCATAGAGCGTCTGCGGATTCGGCTCCATCGATTCGGACAACCTGACACCCTCGGTGTCCGACCATACCGCTGCCGTCGACATGAAAACGAGGCGCGGAATATGCCGTCGCTCCATGATCCGCAGCACATTCCTTGTGGTGGTAACGTTGCTGTCGAGAACGGCTTCGACGCTGGGGCCATGTACTGCGCCGGCCAGATGAACCACGGTTTCGCAGTCGTCGGGAATCTTCGCGGCAAGCCCGCTTTCGGTAAGCGGCCCGGAGATGACATGAACACCGGGAAATGACGTCGCCATCGATGCAGACTTGGCTGCGTCCCGGACGTGCATCGTGACGGCGCACGATGGGTCCAGGGCACGAAGCAGATGAGGCGCAATAAATCCGCTGCCTCCCGTAATGAACACGCTCTTAATAACAGCCCCCACCCGTGATCAACTGAACAGCAGTTTCAGGACGCGTGATTTCAGCCACAGAGACCGAATGGGCATATCCGAATTCCATTGGGAGTATCTTCCAGCAAGCGACCTCGAGTGCCAACGTATTCTCCCTAGGATATTTTCCGGAGTCTGAACTCCATCAGTTTTCCAAGAGAACGTGTGCCCTGTTTCCAGTCGGTTTTCTTGCCCTCCTTGTACCACCGCGGCACATAGGAAATCGGCACATCGACGACCCGCATCTTGAACTTGCCCAGCAGCACGGCAACTTCCAGTTCGAATTCGATACCGTTCGACCTCAAATGAGGAAGCAACACGTCGAGCGCTTTCCGCGAGTACATCTTGTACCCGGTCCAGACGTCGGTGGTACGAAAGCCGGTAATCATGTTGGTCGTGAACGAAAACAGCCCGTTGATCCAATAGTGGATGGCCATGATCGGGGACGACGCCTTGTACGTTCCCATGAACCGCGAGCCGAACACGACGTCGGCCACGCCGTCCAGAATGGGCTTCAGCAGTTGCGGAAAATCATTGGGGTTTTGCTCCAGGTCCGCATCCTGAATGATGATGAAATCTCCATGGCAAAGTGCGAGCCCGCGCCGGCAGGCGCCGCCCTTTCCGGAGTTTTCGGTGTGTAGAACGGTGTGCCGGCCTTCAAAAGGCTTCAGCGCTTCCGCGGTTTGATCGGTTGAGCCGTCATTGATGATGATGATTTCCCGGCTGAACCCATCCGGCAATTCGGCGGCCTCGACTCGGCCAATGACTTGGGCAACGGTCGCGGCCTCGTTGTATGCGGGAATGATGATGGACAGGAGTGGCATGACTGCAGCCTTCAAAAACGCGTCTTGCCAAGACCTTAGCCCAAGACGATGCTACTGATACTTGCTGATACCCGGTTCAACGCGCCCGGGCAACTCGTCGATGCGCCAACCCAACGTGGATCGTAGAAAAAGCCGTCATTTGGGCCGCCGAACGCCACCGCCAGGCCCTTTCCCGCTGTTCCATCCATCGAAACCGCAGGGATTGCAACACTCCCCCTGCGGAACCACCGCATCAATTGAGCTGGCTTTATGAACGGGGTCTTGCGGGCCCGGCTCGCGGCGCCCCGACCGGATTTAGAACCGGCTGGCGGACCCGGCTGGCGGAAGCTATCAAGGTGAACTCGCCACCGGAGCTCTCCTGAATGCCCTCTCCACGCGCCTCGCAGGCCCTGTCCCGCTTCACTGTACTCGACCTTACCCGCGTTCGCTCCGGGCCGACCTGCGTGCGCCAGTTCGCCGACTGGGGCGCCAATGTCATCAAGATCGACGCCCTGATGGAGGACGCCGCCGGCGAACAGCCGGGCGGCCCGCGGCAGGGTTCGGATTTTCAGAATTTGCACCGCAACAAGCGCGCGATGACGCTCAACCTGAAGGATCCGAAAGGCCTCGCGGTATTCAAGCGGCTGGCGGAAAAGGCCGACGTGATCGTCGAGAATTTCCGCCCCGACGTGAAGAACAAGCTCGGTATCGACTATGAGAGCGTGCGGAAAATCAATCCGCGCATCGTCTATGGCAGCATTTCCGGCTTCGGCCAGGATGGTCCCTATCACAAGCGTCCGGGCTTCGATCAGATTGCGCAGGGCATGGGCGGGCTGATGTCGATCACCGGCGCTCCCGGCGAGGGGCCGATGCGGGTCGGCATTCCCGTGGCCGACCTCAGCGCCGGATTGTTCTGTGCGACCGGCATTCTCACGGCGCTCCTGGAGCGCGAGGTGTCCGGCGAAGGCCAGTGGGTGCAGACCTCGCTCTTACAGGCACAGATCTTCATGCTGGATTTCCAGGCCGCGCGCTGGCTGATGGAAAAGGATGTCGCTAGGCAGGCCGGCAACAACCATCCGACCAGCATTCCCACCGGCGTTTTCAAGACCGCCGACGGCTACATCAATATCGCCACCACGGGCGGGCGGATTTGGGAGCGCTGTGCGCAGGCGATCGGCGCGCCCGAGCTCGTGACCAATCCTGACTATGCCACCGCGCCGGCGCGCTCGAAGAACCGCGATGCGCTCAACGCAGCGATCGGCAAGCTGACCGAGAAGAAGACCACCGACACATGGGTGAAGGAACTCAACGCCGCCGGCGTGCCCTGCGGCCCGATCTATTCGATCGACCAGATGTTCGAGGACGAGCAGGTCAAGCATCTCGGCATCGCCCAGGACGTGCCCAATGAGGAGAACCGCCACATCCGCCTGGTCGGCCAGCCGTTCACTCTGTCGCGCACCCCGACCAGCATGGCGGCACGGCCGCCGGAATTCGGCGAACAGACCGACGAGGTGCTGGCCGAATTCGGTTTCAGCGCAGGAGAGATCGCGGCGTTGCGGCAGGGCAAGGTGGTCTGACGCAGCCCCCGCCGGCGCGACAGCACGGCGTCGATCCGGCAGGGTCGAATCCGGAGAACGGGGTCGGCTAGATCATGATCCGACTAGATTGAATCGGATCATGATCTCATCTCTTTGTTTGAGCATGATCTCCGGGCAAACGCTTCGCGTTTGTCCCGAGGGAAAACCGGTTCCCACTTTTCCGGATCATGCTCTAGAGCGGGCTTGGGCTCGATACCAGCAACTCCATGCCGTTGCCCTCGATCACCTTCGTGTAATTTCGCGCGGTGGCGGTCGCAGAAATAAAGCCCACAATCGATGCATGGGAGCGTTCCGGCGGATAGAAGAAGCTCGAGCAGCCGGAGGCTTCATTGACCTGGCTTACCAGGCCGTCGGTTAGCGGGGCTTCAAAATGGAAAGAAGGCATCTGGTTTCGAAACCGCTCGAAAGCGGAAATCGTGTAAAGATAGTCATCTGCGTTGAAGATCGTGCAACCGCGAACAAGAAGCTGTTCGATCTTCTGATTGATCTGAAGCCCCGCTCCCTTGGTAAGTTGCTCGGTGGCGAACCGTTGCGCCAGTCCCTTGTCACTCTTCGCCAGACTTGAGGTCAGGCCGACGCACAGCACGGCCAGGCCGGCGGCGACGGCGCCGTCAGAAATCCGCCATTGCCGCGCGTTGTGAAAAACCATCGTCGGCGCATAGGCGCGGGCCAGCACGAAGAGCGGAATGTAAATGGCTATCAGCAACAACCCGATAAGGTTTCGCAGGTCGTAGCTCGCCACGGCGGCCCAGAACACAGAGCCTGCAAGCAACGGCAGCGCCAGCCATCGGACCCGCGCAACGAACGGACTCATCGCCAGGCCTGCCAGCGCAATAATTCGAAGCGGCAGCGTGAAATTCGAATTGAGAAGCATGGAAGCGTGAGCAAGTCTCGACATCGGCAGCGACTGCTCGGGCAGCCGAACGATCGCAAGATGCAGATAATATATCATGTAGGCCGCCGCAAAAGCCGAGACCAGCCCGGCCGCCATAATAATCGGTCGCATTCGTTCACGCGGCGGCAGATACTTCACGGCATCGACGCAAATCTTGACGAGCACGGCGGCAGGGAACAGGCCGTAATGGGGTTTCGTGGCTGCGGCAATCGAGAGCAGGCACAACGATATCAGATCGGCCGTCGTTTCCTGCCTGTCGTTCCGGCCTTCACCGGCGTTCGAGACGAACAGTGCGAAGCCGGCGAAGGCAAAAATCGCGGCGACCCAATCCGGGTAGCCCTGCGGCAAACAGGATTTGAGCCACGGGTCACGTATTTCAGCGATCAGCCAGACCAAAGCGAGGGCGGGAACCAACGGTTGCCACCAGTCTGAACGTCCCAAAATCATCATCAGCAGGACGATCGGAACGACAATCAGGAAAAGGTAGATGTAAAAGGCGAAATACTGCTCGGACGAGCCGGTGAAAATGTAAGTGACGGCCCAAACCGTCGGGATAAACTGCGCATATCCAACAGAAAAGGTAGGAAACTTCCCCTGCGACCAGATCAATGTCCAGGTGTTCCAGCTGACGGAAACGTCGCCGGCTTCGAATATGTTCGGAACTCCGTGCTTCCAGACATTGAGGTAGGCAAATCCGAGCACGACGAGACTGAGTATGAGCCAGCGAAGGTCCGACCGCAGGACGATCGATCCGCCTCGGTGACCCGGCGTTCCGGATCCGGCTCTGCCTCTCGCTGCCAGCAAGATCAGAGCCGCGATCAGCACGACCGCGGTCGCGCGATAGGTCTGGACCGGGTTGAGATGGAGCGCGGCGATCAGCGTCACCAGGAGATGATTGGCCGTCAGGCTGCTCAGGAAGATGACGAACCATCGCTGCGGGAAACCCGGGATATTGAACGCGCGAACGAAGACCAAGCCTGGAAGGACCGTGACGAAAAGCAGCGCCAGCACCCCGTTAACATAGACGGGCGCAAACCCGATCAGTCCAGCCATAGAGAGGGTCCCTGCACCTTTTGGAAGGTGCACCTTACGCCCTATTGCGGGAATTTTGACAAGACGGATCTGTGGTCCTTCGCTGCCGGGAGAGTCCGACACGTCGCGCAGGGCGGCGGCGATTCAATAGAAAAGCCCCGGAGATCCGGGCTTTTTCGTCTCGCGCCGATCGACGGCTAGACCATCGATTCCATGAAGCTTGTTCTATTGTTCGGGGATTCATCTGACGAGGGAAGCCTTGTAGCCTGACCGGGTTTGATTCGTGGAATGAGGCAAAGGTCATGGCGACATCGCGACGACCG
>JBAQER010000369.1:0-9789 GCA_049286845.1 Bradyrhizobium sp. | reverse complement strand
GGCCGCTTCTGGGAATCTGCCTTGGCGCGCAGATGCTCGCGATGCAGCTCGGCGCGCGGGTCGCGCCGCATCCGGAAGGCCGGACGGAGATCGGCTATTATCCGATTCGCCCCACGCCTGCGGGGCTGGCGCTCTGCCAGCACTGGCCGGATCACGTCTACCACTGGCACCGCGAAGGATTTGAACTTCCGCGCGGCGCCGAATTGCTGGCCGAGGGCGGCGACTTCCCGATCCAGGCGTTCCAGTCGGGTCACGCTTTCGGCTTCCAGTTTCATCCCGACGTGACCTACGCGATGATGCATCGCTGGACCACGCGCGGTCACGAGCGCCTGGAATCGCCGGGCGCGCGGCCGCGCCACCACCACTTCGCCGACCGCGCGATCCATGACGTGGCCGAGCGCGCCTGGCTGAAGGCGTTTCTCGATGGCTGGCTGGCGCGCATGCCGCTGTCGGTGATGTCGGAAGCCGCGGAATAGCGCGCAAAAACAATGCCGCGATATTCCGCGCGGCGGTTCTCGAAGCCTTTCCAAATCTGCAGATGTGCTAGTGTCGGTCTCGTCAGCTCGCGTCAAAAATCAGCGAGCGCGGGGAGGCAATATGACCGGCGACGAATTCGCACGGCTGTTGAGCGATTTCACGCTGTCAGCGGAATCCGGCGACGGCGAGCGCTTCGCAAGACATTTCACCGAGGACGCGATCTACTACGACTATATCTACGGACCGCATCGGGGCCGCGCCGACATCGCGCATATGATGCAGGATCTGTTTCATCGCGATGCTGCCGACTATCGGTGGGAGATGTTCGATCCGGTGTTCGACGGCTCAATGGGATATGCGTGGTCGCTGTCGAGCTTCACTTCGAAAATCCCGCAGTTCAATGGTAAGCCCGTCGTGATCGACGGCATGAGCCGCTTCATCGTGCGCGACGGCCTGATTGCCGAATACCGCGAAGCCGTCAATGGCGGTGTGGCGATGGCGCAGCTCGGAGTCGAGCCGGACCGCATGACAAAGGTGTTCAAACGATGGGCCGGCTGGCTCGAGGAGCGGCCGGAAACCATCGACTATCTGGCGCGGCCAACAGGTTCGCGCGCGAAGAGGGAGGTCTGAAACATGGTTCAGCAACAACGCGCTGCCGCGAAAGACACAGGCGAAAACAGGGAGAATCCGGTGGCCTATCAGCACATCCTCTATGACGTCAGCAACAAGATCGCGACCATCACGCTGAACCGGCCCGACCGCATGAATGCGTGGACGCCGATCATGGAGCGCGATGTGCGCCACGCCATGGAAACCGCCGCGGCGGACGACAATGTTCGCGTCATCGTGCTGACCGGTGCGGGGCGGGCCTTCTGCGCCGGCGCCGATATGGACGCGCTGAAGGGGCTCGATCCCGACGATATCAGGCGCGCCCAGAGCCTGCCGCCGTTCGACATGAACCGGCGGCCGGACTGGCAGTCGCGCTACGGATATTATCCGTCGATATCCAAGCCCGTGATCGGCATGCTGAACGGCGCCACCGCCGGTATCGGGCTGGTGCATGCGCTGTATTGTGATATGCGCTTCGCCGCCGACAATACGGTTTTCACCACGGCGTTTTCGCGCCGCGGCCTGATTGCCGAGCATGGCATCAGCTGGATGCTGCCGCGCATCGTCGGCCACGCCAACGCGCTGGATCTCTTGATGTCCGCGCGCCGGGTCTCGAGCGACGAGGCGCTGCGCATCGGTCTCGTGAACCGGCTGTACCCGCCGGACCAGCTGCGCGAGCAGACCTATGCCTATGCCCGCGATCTCGCCGATTTCGTTTCGCCGAGTGCGATCGCGGTCATCAAGCGGCAGCTTTACGACGTGCCGTTCCAGTCGCTGGCCGAAGCGACCATCGACGCCAACCGGGAGATGGTGGTGGCGCTGCGCGGCAGCGACTTCCGCGAGGGCGTCGCCAGCTTCATGGAGAAGCGGCCGCCGAGGTTTACGGGGAAGTGAGTGAGGGGGGCGGCACGGTCTGCCAAGGCCCGTCTTCGCCCTGCGGGCTACGCCGGGCACCACGCTTCGCCCTTCGGACATCACGTGGCGGAGCCACGCGCAGCCCGAAGGGCGAAGCGTGGTGGAGCCAGGCGGGATCGAACCGCCGACCTCGTCATTGCGAACGACGCGCTCTCCCAGCTGAGCTATGGCCCCATCGCGACCGCCTCGAAGGGAATAACGGCGGTCGGCAATCGGCGCCATTTACAATCTGCGCCAAGGCCAAGTCAAGAACGGTGAAATCGCGGTTTTTCGGGCCCTTTTTGCCGGGGAGTTCCCTTGTTTGCGGGGGGAGGAACCGGTATCTAGCAGGCAGCAAACCCCGCGAGCCCATCCCCCATGCGTGCCGTTCTCGACATCATCATCATCATTCTCGATCTTTATGTCTGGCTGCTGATCGCCTCGGCCATTCTGTCCTGGCTGATCGCCTTCAATGTCGTCAACACGCGCAACCAGTTCGTGTCGGCGGTGGCCGAATTCCTGTACCGGATTACCGAACCGGTGCTGGCGCCGATCCGCTCCTTCATGCCCAATCTCGGCGGCCTCGATATCTCGCCGATCATCCTGATCCTGATCATCATGTTCATCCAGCGGGTGATTGCCTACTACATCTATCCGAACGTGATCTGATCGCGTGCATGGATAGCTGATGGATGCTCGATGGATCCCTGGCGCTATTCAACCGAGGGCATCAGCGTCGCCTTGCGCGTCACGCCGCGCGGCGGCCGCGACGACATCGACGGCCTTGAGACGCTCGCCAACGGCCGCACCGTGGTCAAGGTGCGCGTCCGTGCCATCGCCGAAGGCGGCGAGGCCAATCGCGCGGTGACGGAGTTGCTGGCCAAGGCGCTCGGGGTGCCCAAGCGCAATGTGCGGGTGCTGTCGGGGACGACGTCCCGCCTCAAGCAAATTGCCGTCGACGGCGATCCCGCCAGGCTCGGCGAGGCGCTGCGAATACTGACCGCGGCGAAGCCGGATTAGCGCGTATTCCGCAAAAGTGGGTACCGGTTTTGCGAATAGAATACGCGCCAAATATAGAGGCAAAGAAGGATTGAAATGACGGCCCGGATCATCGATGGAAAGGTCATTGCATCAGAGCTTCGCGCCCGTGTTGCCGCCGAGGTGGCCCGCGTGCAGCGAGAGCACCGGCTGACGCCCGGGCTCGCGGTGGTGCTGGTCGGCAGCGACCCCGCCAGCCAGGTCTACGTCCGCAGCAAGCACAAGCAGACGCAGGAAGCCGGCATGGCGTCGTTTGAGCATGTGCTGCCAGCCGACGTCGCGCAGGCCGATTTGCTGGCGCTGATCGCAAATCTCAATCGCGATTCGAGCGTGCACGGCATCCTGGTGCAATTGCCATTGCCGAAATCGCTGCACACCGAGACCATCATCAACGCCATCGATCCCGCCAAGGACGTCGACGGGCTGCATCCGAACAATGCCGGCCGGCTCGCGGGCGGTTTTGCGGCGCTGTCGCCGTGCACGCCGCTCGGCTGCATCATTCTCACCAAGAGCGTGCACGCTTCGCTCGAAGGCATGAACGCCATCGTCATCGGCCGTTCCAATCTGGTCGGTCGCCCGCTGGTGCAACTGCTGCTCAACGAGAACGCTACGGTGACGATTGCGCATTCGCGCTCGCGCGACCTCGCGCTGCTCTGCGCCCGCGCCGATCTGGTATATGCCGCCGTCGGCAAGCCGGAAATGGTGCGCGGCGACTGGATCAAGCCGGGCGCCACCGTGATCGATGTCGGCATCAACCGGTTGCCCGCCGCCGACGGCAAGACCCGGCTGGTCGGCGACGTCGCCTTTCAGGAAGTGTCGGAAGTTGCCGGCGCGATCACGCCGGTGCCCGGCGGCGTCGGCCAGATGACGGTGGCCTGCCTTTTGGTCAACACGCTGCGGGCGGCATGCGCGATTCACGGTTTGCCGAAGCCGGGGGTGTAGTAACGGTCATTCCGGGACGCGCACGCGCGCGAACTACGATGTGCAATTGCACATCTGAGGTCTGGTCGTTCGGACCATCCCGGAATGACGGCTTCACCCCGCGCTATTCTCGATCAGCCGCCGATAGAACCGGATCATGTCGGCATAGCCTTCGATGCTGAGGCGCTCGTTGGTGCCGTGAAACCGCTTCAGATCGTCGGAATTCGCCCGCACCGGCGAGAACCGGAAAATGTTGTCGGTAATGCCGACATAGTGACGCGAGTCGGTCCCGGCCAGCATCAGGCCGGGCGCAACGACGACGTCGGGAAAGATCTCCCGGATGGTGCGGTTGAGCGTCTGGAAGGATGGGCTCGAGGTGCCCGCCACGGGCGTCGGTTCGGCATTGCCGGCAAACGGTTCGATCGCGATGCGATCGTTGCCGACGGTGGAGCGAACATGCTCAGTCACGCTCGCCTGGCTGTCGCCCGGCATCAGCCTGAAGTTGACAGTGGCCGAGGCATTGCCGGGCAGCACATTGTCCTTGTCGCCGGCGTTGAAGATCGTCAGCGCGGTAGTGGTGCGGACCATCGCCTCGGTGGGCCCGGTCTTTTCGAATTCGCGCAACAATAGCGGCTTGAACAGCCAGAGGTTGGACAGCACGACGCGGTTGAAGCCGCTCATTTCAGGCGCGATGGTGTCGAACATCTGCGAGACGGCGCCGCGAATCTGCATAGGCAAGCGATGGTCTTCCAGACGCGCCAGCGCCGCGCTCATCATGCCGATCGCGGTCTGTCGCGGCGGCATCGAGGAATGGCCGGGGGTGGAATGCGCGGTCAGGACCAGCGTCGCGTAGCCCTTCTCGGCAACGCCGACCAGGGCGGCCGGCTTGTCGAGGCCCTTCATGATGCCTTCGGTGATCAAGAGGCCTTCGTCGAGCACGAAGTCGAGTTTGACGCCGCGCGAGGCGAGCGTGGCGGCGATGACCTTGGCGCCCCTGACGCCGGCGACTTCCTCGTCATGGCCGAAAGCGAAATAGACGGTTCGCTTCGGGCGAAAGCCCGCCTTGGCCATTTGCTCGGCGGCCTCCAGCATCGAATAGAGGTTGCCCTTGTCGTCCCACGATCCGCGGCCCCAGATGAAGCCGTCGGCAATGACGCCGTCGTAGGGCGGATGCTGCCAATCCTTCCCGGTGCCCGGCGCCACCGGCACCACGTCCTGATGCGCGAGCAGCGCGATCGGCTGCGCCTTGGGATCGGTGCCTTCCCATGTGTAGAGCAGGCTGTGGCCGGCGATGACTTCGCGCCTGGCCGCGGCATGAAACGCGGGAAAGCTCTTTTCGATATGCGCCCGCAGGCCGCGCAGTGCTTCGGCATCCTGATCGGGATTGAGAAAATTCGAAATGGTCTGGAAGCGGATCGCCTCGCCCAGCCGTATCGCTGCGCCCTGCTGGTCGACCGGCGCGCGCGGTACGGCTGCGACCTGGATCTGCCGCGAACCGTGGGTGACGACATTGAACAGCAGCACGCCGGCGAGAACGACGATGGCTGCTATCACGAGCAGCAGGATGTTGCGGATTATCTTGATCAGCCGGCGCATGATATTTTTCTTCCTCATGGTGGGGAGACGCCCGCAAGTGCGGCTCCTCAGGATGAGGAATATCACGCGCGCGGCTTCAACGCCTACTCCTTCGCCTTGGCGCGCGCGATGCCTTCCGCGATCAGCTTGTGAGCATCCTCGGCACCGCCCCAGCGCAGGACCTTCACCCATTTGCCGGGCTCGAGATCCTTGTAGTGTTCGAAGAAATGCTGGATCTGCTGCAGCGTGATCTCCGGCAGGTCGCTGTAGTTACGCACCTTGTCGTAGCGCTGGGTCAGCTTCGATGAAGGCACGGCGATGATCTTCTCGTCGCCGCCGGCTTCGTCTTCCATCAGCAGCACGCCGACCGGCCGCACGCTCATGACGGCGCCCGGAACGATGGCGCGGGTGTTCGCAACCAGCACGTCGCAGGGGTCGCCGTCGCCCGACAGCGTGTGCGGGATGAAGCCGTAATTGCCGGGATAGCGCATGGCGGTATAGAGGAAGCGGTCGACCACCAGGGTGCCGGCCTCCTTGTCCATCTCGTATTTGATCGGCTCGCCGCCGACCGGGACTTCGATGATGACGTTGACGTCATGCGGCGGATTGATCCCGATCGAAATGGCGTCAATACGCATGGATGGCTCCGCGTGGCTAGATCAGTACGGATGTCATACGCGGGCTTGACCCGCGTATCCATCGCACTTTCAAAAGACGCTTTAGAAAATGATGGATTGCCGGGTCAAGCCCGGCAATGACGGGTGGAGCAAAACGCCGCCCTTAGTTGGTCCAGGCGAAGGCGACCTTGTCGAGCGACTTGGGCCCGAACTTTTCCGAGGAACGCGCGACCATGCGGCCGCCGAGGGCGCGATAAAACTCTGTCGCGGCATCGTTGTCGGACAGTGCCCAGATCACCATGCTCTTCAGCCCGCTTTGCAGCAGGTCGCGCCGTGCGGCGGTGAACAGCCGGCGGCCGAAGCCGAGGCCCTGGAATTCGGGCCGCAGATAGAGTTCGTAGATCTCGCCTTCGAAGTGCAGGCTGCGCGCGCGGTTGCGGCCGTAATTGGCATAGCCGGCGACCTTGTCGCCGAACACCAGCACGCTGACGCGGCTGCCCTTGCGGATCGCGCTGTCCCACCACTGCGGGCCGCGGCGGTTGATCAGCTTCTCCAGCTCGGCGCCGGGAATGATGCCCTGATAGGCCGAGCGCCAGGCTTCGTCATGGGTAGACGCCACCGCGGCCGCGTCCGCAGCTTTGGCTGGCCGAACCTCGATCAGGGTTGTGCTCATGGAGGCAATCAAAGCAAGTCAGCGCGCCCGCTTCAAGGTCTATCGTTAATTATCGGTTAACCTGTGGATTTTCTGCATCAGTTCTGCCGGCCAGCTGTACCGAAAAAGGACAAGGAGGCGCCCCAAGCGGCATTTTGCCGATGCTCGGCAGTGCAAAAGCGGTCGGGACCGCTCAATCTCCGTCATCCCGCTCGCGGAAAATCCCCTTAATGTGATTCGTCGTGGGTATTCTGTTCCGCGAATCCGGGCTCTATCCCCTGGGCTGCGTCAGGCAAATTCATGCGATCGTTCAAGGCGCTTTTCGTCCTGGTTGCGGTTGGCGCGGCTTGTAGCCAAGGCGCACTCGGGCAGGAGGGGCTGGGTGCGCAAGGCGCGGAGGCCGAACCAAACCGCATGCAGCAATGGCGGGTGCCCTCGCCGGCCATGGACGTCGCGGCGCGCGCCCTGCTGTTTCGTCCGCCCGGCGATGGACCGTTTCCGCTCGCGGTGATTGCGCACGCCTCCACGCAGAACGTGTTGCGTCGTGCGCAAATGCCACCGCCCGAATACCGCGCGCTCGCAGCCTGGCTGGTGGCGCGCGGCTTTGCCGTGCTGGTACCCGAACGCCCCGGTCACGGCGCCACCGGCGGGCGCTATCTGGAGGACCAGAGCGGCTGCGACGAAGCCGATTATGCGCGCGCCGGACGCGCTACCGCGGATGCGATCGCCGCAGCCGCAGGTGTGCTGCGCAAGGCATCCTTTATCCGGCCGGAGGGTATGGTCATCGTCGGGCACTCGGCCGGCGCATGGGGCGCGCTGGCGCTGGCGAACGCAAACCCGAAAGACGTCTCGGCCATCATCGCTTTTGCGCCCGGCCGCGGCGGCCACGCCAATGATCTGCCCAACCAGGTCTGCGCGCCGCATACGCTGATTTCGGCGGCGGCCGAATTCGGCAAGGCGGCGCGGGTGCCGGTAACCTGGCTGGTGGCGGCCAACGACACCTATTTCTCGCCCGAGCTGTCGCGGCGGATGGCCGAAGCATTCCGCGGCAGCGGCGGCAAGGCTTGGTTTCGCGTGCTGGCGGCGTCAGGCAGCGAGGGGCATTGGCTGCCGGAATCGGAAGCCGGCGTGAAAATCGCCGGACCGGAACTGGATCGTGCGCTGAAGGCGCGCACGCCGATCGCGGTCAAGAAGCGATGATGTCGGGCGCGCCGAATCCGTGGCCGGACGATGACGTGATCCTCTACGACGGCGTCTGCGTGTTCTGCTCGCGCTGGGTCCGCTTCGTCGCCGCGCGCGACGTCGCGCGGCGCTTTCGCTTCACCGCGATCCAGTCACCCTACGGCACGCGGCTGGCGCAGGCGGTCGGCATCGATCCCGATGACCCCGACACCAACGCCGTGGTCCATGGCGGCGAAGCCTTCTTCAAGTCCGACGCCGCCCTGACGGTGTTGTCGGCCTTGCCGGGATGGGGCTGGGTGCGCGTCCTGCGCGCGGTGCCGAAGCCGTTGCGTGACGCGGTCTACAATCTCGTCGCGCGGAATCGCTACCGGATTTTCGGGAAATACGAGGCGTGTTTTATTCCGGATGCAGAGTTGAAGGCGAGGGTGATCGAGTAGGGATCGGATGGCAAAGGGATTACCAAGCGCGCGCTGGCTGTTGGCAACCGCAATCTTTGCATCAGCGAAACGGCTGGGGCGAAGGAGTGTTCCCGGTCTGGTTCCTACCACCTCACCAGCACCGGGCCTTGGCCGATGACCATTCGAGCCCGCTCGGGAGAAGCTTGCTCGGCGGGCTTCCGCGCGGGAGCCAGTACACCTACGGCGTCCAGGCCGGTTATCGCGGCCCCGATTCATTCATGCTTCGCATTTGCGGCAATGAAGGCGGCATGGATGGTTGCGCCGATCTCAAATACACGGTGACAATCGATTGAATTAGGCCGGCAGTCTCGATCAATCCCTACCGTGAGAGTCCAAGACCTCCCCAGCCGCCCTCGCCCCCGAATCCCGCGCCCCATGCGCCGTCGAGAAAAAATCCGGCGAGGTCGCCTCTCCCGCAAAAAACAGCCGCCCATCGACGGGTGCTGCAAGCACGGCGCGGTCGCCGGCGTGGCCGGGCAGCGCGTGCGAATAGGAGCCGCGCGCGAAGGGGTCGTGGGCCCAGCGCGATTCCCTGAGCGGCTTCAGTCGCCGGCGAAAGTCATTGCCGAGCAAGCCTGCGATCTCGTCGATGCTTTGCGCGGCCAGCGCGCCGTCGCCGGCGTCTTCCAGTTGTTGCGCAAAGCGCCCGCCGAAGAAGCCTTCGATGCAGGGTTGGCCGAACGGGCGCAAATGAAAGGCGCCCATCGCTGTGCGCATGGTAGCGCCGCGCAGATTGCCGTCCTTGGGCAGCACCTCGGGCCGGTCCAGCGCCAGCGTCACCTTGTCGGCAAGGCCGAGCGGCAGGCCGCGCGCGGCGCCGACCTTGGCGGGCAGCGCCGGGTGGAAGCGGATCGATTCATCGGCGATCAGGTTGGTCGGCACGGTGACGATCGCCTTGCTGGCGCTCAAGGTGCCCCGCGAGGTTTCGATCCGCAGGCGCGGTCCGGAATGATCGATCAGGGTGACCTGGGTATTCAGCGCGAGCGGGCAGGGTGCGCCATAGGCCGCGATCAGCGCGCCGAAGCCGCGCCGCATCCGCCAGTTGATCTCGCTGTCCTCATAGGCGTCCATGTCGAGGAGCGAGACCCGGTCGAGCTCGCTTCCGTTCACATAGGTCGAGATCGCATCGATCATCGGGTTCCAGCGATTGCCTGGCTCGAGACAGGAGCTGGCGGCGCCGTCGCGGCCGTCCTTGCGCAGTTCCTCTGCGGCGTCCTCGGCGCGTTCGTAGAAGGCGTCGAGCGCCCCGATGAAGTCGGCGCGTTCCTTTGGTGGAAATACCTTGTCGTAGCTCTGCTCGCGCCAGGGCGGACGGGTCTTGTCGATCTCGAAATTGAGTCGCCCCGCGATCTCGACGAAGGAATTC
>JBAQER010000368.1:0-5309 GCA_049286845.1 Bradyrhizobium sp. | reverse complement strand
ACAGATAGGGAGAGGCTTCGGCGATGCCGAGAAGAATGGTCTTAGCGCGGGGAAACCGGCCGGAGAGATCGTCGACCGCAGCCGCCTGCTCCGGCGCCAGATCGGTCAGCCAGTCTGCCAGTCGCTGTTCGGCTACATCGGGAGCGGACAGATGCGGTCCGTCCACAAACCGGGCGGCCAGACTCTGTTGGTCCGCGTCGCCCTTCGCGGATGAGGTCATGCCACCTTCTGTGGCACATCCGGCGTTTGAGCCGCAAGCCTGTCACTGACGCCGGCCTTGGCCGGGATCGCCAATGTCGCCGACAGTCCGGGATGCGCGTCGCCGAGCCGAAGCTCGCCGCCATGCAGCGTCGCCACCGCCGACGCCAGGCTGAGGCCAAGGCCGGAGCCGGGCTGGGTGCGGCTGGCCTCGAGCCGGACAAAGCGCTCCACCGCGTGGCTGCGGTCGGCTTCCGGTATCCCCGGCCCATGGTCGGTGACGCTGAGCAACACGGAATCGCCGTCGCGACGCGCCTCGATCACGATCTCATTGCCGGCGGCCGCTGCACCCGCGCCGGCGCTCAGTGGCAGAATCGAGGACAGCGGCTTGCCGTATTTGATCGCATTCTCCACCAAATTGGCCAGCGCCTGGCTGATCAATTCGCGGTTGCCGTGAACGAGCGCGGGCGAGGTCTTGACGCGCAGGGTCATGCCGTCATCTTCCGCCAGCGGTTCATAGAGTTCCTGAATGCCCCTGGCGACGTCGGCGGCGTCGAAATCATCCATGTTGCCGCGCGCCTGCCCGGACTCGGCGCGCGCGATCATCAACAGCGCATTGAAGGTCCGGATCAGGCCGTCGGATTCCTCGATGGTTCGCTCCAGCGCGCTGCGGTAGTCGGCCTCGCTGCCGGACTTCGCCAGCGCCTCCTCGGCGCGATTGCGCAGCCGCGTCAGCGGCGTCTTCAGGTCGTGGGCGATATTGTCGGAAACTTCCTTCAGCCCCATCATCAGGGCTTCGATCCGCTCCAGCATGGCGTTGAGGTTTTCCGCCAACCGGTCGAGTTCGTCGCCGCTGCGCCCGACCGGCAGCCGCCCGCTCAGATCGCCCGCCATAATGCGCCGGGTGGTGCCGGTCATGGCGTCGATACGCCGCAGCACCCGCCGCGCGACGAAGATGCCGCCGCCGATGCCGAGCACGACGACGACGAGCAGCGACCATTGCGCGGCCTTGGCGACGATGCCGAACAGCCGCCGCCGCTCCTCCAGATCGCGTCCGATCAGGAGCCGGAAACCGCTGGAGAGCTCGCTGACGCGCACCAGCGCGCGATGGTCACGGGTATTCTGCTCGTCGAGCCGCCGGTAGGCGGTCTCCGACCAGCCCAGGCTCGCCATCACGCCCGGGGCCAGCGAGCCGACATTGCCGGCGACCGCCAGTCCCGCCGGCGTGGTCACGAGATAGAGATTGGCGCCGGGCCGCAGCGCCCGGTTCTCGATCGTGAACACCAGCCCGCGCAGCCCGCGCCGCGCATAGATGTCGCTGATCTCGCCGATTTCCGCATTCACGGTGGTGGTGATCTGCTCGGTGATCAGCCGGCGCGTATTCCAGGCGAAATAGCCCAGCAGCGAAGCGGCAAACAAAGCAAACAGCAACAGATAGACCAGCGTCAACCGGAACGCCGTGGTGCGGATCAGCTTACCGAATGCCGTCACGGATCATGTATCCCGCGCCGCGGATCGTATGAAGCAGCGGCCGGTCAAAACCCTTGTCGATCTTGGAGCGCAGCCGCGAAATATGCACGTCGATGACATTGGTCTGCGGATCGAAATGATAGTCCCAGACGTTTTCCAGGAGCATGGTCCGCGTCACCACCTGCCCGGCATGCTTCATCAGATATTCCAGCAGCCGGAACTCGCGCGGCTGCAGCGTCAGCTCGTCCTTGCCGCGGGCAACGCGATGCGAAAGCCGGTCGAGCTCGAGATCGCCGACCTTGTAGGTGGTTTCCTCGGCCGGGCCGCCATGGCGGCGCGACAGCACCTCGACCCGCGCCAGCAGCTCGGCGAATGCATAGGGTTTCGGCAGATAGTCATCGCCGCCGGCGCGCAGGCCCTTGATGCGGTCGTCGACCTGCCCGAGCGCCGAGAGGATCAGCACCGGCGTGCGGTCGCCCTTTTCGCGCAGGCTCCCGATCAGCGACAGGCCGTCGCGTTTGGGCAGCATGCGGTCGACCACCAGCACGTCGTAGTCGCCTGATTCGGCAAGCGTCAGCCCTTCCTCGCCATCGCCGGCGAGATCGGCGACGTGGCCGACTTCGCGAAACGCCTTGACCAGATAGTCGGCGGATTCGCGGTCGTCTTCGATGATCAAAAGGCGCATGTGGCGATCGGGAGCGGTCAGGGAAGTTGAGCTTTCTGTCACCATGGCGCGGCCAGCATCCTCATGCAAGGCAACCCGTTGCCTCGCGATTCCGTGAAAAAAGCGGGCGGTGAAGCTGGGGGACTTCACCGCCCTTAGGCCCTTCCGACGGAGGGGGGCGTATTCCACCGGAAGGTACTCGAAGGGAGCGGGCTTTGTGGCCCGCCCCCCGGAAAGAGCCGTCGGCGGGGGCGACTATGCCGGCGACACCCTCCATCTCGTAAAACAGGCGATGCTCAACCTTTCGCCAGGGGCACCGCGACGAAGCGCGACGAACCGCCGGTCTTGATGCGCATCAGGACGCTGTTCTTGTTGTCGCTGCGCGCGGCGTTGATCGCCTCGCGCACGTCTGTGGCATTGGTCACGGTCTTGCCGGCGACTTCGAGAATCACGTCGCCTTCCTTGAAACCGCGCTCCGCCGCCGGGCTCTTCGGGGCGACCTCGGTCACCACGACGCCATCCTTGCCGGCGCCGGCCACGCTGTTGGCGGGCGCGAGCGTCAGGCCAAGCTTCGGCACGTCGGTACCGCGGGTGGCGCCATCCTTGCCGCCCTTGTCGGTATCAGCCTTCGCCTCGATCGTATTCGGCAACTGGCCGAGCGTCAGGTTGATGACCTTTTCCTGGCCCTTGTGCAGCACGTTGAGCTTCACCGCATTGCCGGGCGCCAGACCGCCGATGGTGCGGGCGAGTTCGCGCGCATCCTTGACCGGCTCGCCATTGACCGCCGTGATCACGTCGCCGGATTCGATGCCGGCCTTGGCCGCCGGACCATCGGCCTGCGGTTCCGCGACCAGCGCGCCTTCGGCCTTCTTGAGGCCGAGGCTGTCGGCGATGTCAGCCGTCACCGGCTGAATCTGGACGCCGATCCAGCCACGGCTCACCGAGCCCTTGTCCTTGAGCTGGTTGATCACGCTCTTCACGGTGGAAGCCGGGATCGAGAACGCGATGCCGACGCTGCCGCCGGACGGCGAATAGATCGCGGTGTTGACGCCCATCACTTCGCCTTCGGTGTTGAAGGCCGGGCCACCGGAGTTGCCCTTGTTCACGGGCGCGTCGATCTGGATGAAATCGTCATACGGGCCGTTGCCGATGTCGCGGCCGCTGGCCGAAACGATGCCGGCCGTCACCGTGCCGCCGAGGCCGAACGGATTGCCGACCGCGAGCACCCAGTCGCCGATCCGCGGCTTGCCGTCGGAAAGCTTGGCGAACGGGAAGTCGGTCCGGCCCGCGACCTTGATCAGCGCGACGTCGGTGCGGGGATCGGTGCCGATCACCTTCGCGGTGTAGGTCTTGCCATCGTCGGTCGTGACCTCGACCTTGTCGGCGCCGTCGACCACGTGATTGTTGGTCACGGCATAGCCGTCGGCCGAGATGAAGAAGCCCGAACCCTGACCCGTCACCGGGCCACGGCCGCCGCGGGGTCCGCCGCGCAGGCCCGGAGGCAGGCCATCGGGGCCGCCGAAGCGCTTGAAGAAGCGCTCCATCGGCGAGCCCGGCTGGAACGGCGAGTCGTCATCCTTGCCGGCGCTGTCGTCCTTGGCGACCTTCTCGTTGATATTGATCTTTACCGAAATGACCGACGGCTTGACGCGCTCGACGATGTCGGCAAAGCCGACGGGCTTCTGCACCCTGCTGAGGTCGGTGTTGACCTGGGCATGCGCGGTGCTGGTGAAGACATCCACCGGGCCATGCGACGGGCCGAAGCCGTAAACAGCAATACCGAGGCCGGCCACGACGGAAGCCATCAGCGCGAATTTGCGGGCGGAAAACAGCGAACGGCGGGGCTGCCGGAAGGACGGGAGCGACGAGAAATCGGTGGGACGTTCGGTCATTTAGGAAATCTCCAGAGCCTGTTTCGACGGTGCCGGGGGCAAGCACCTTACAGGCTTCAAGATGGGAGTTTCCGCCTTACCGCGCGCTGGCGGGGGAATTAAACTTTTGTAATGATGCGGGATGCCAATGCGGCGGATTATCGCACGCGGAAAAAGGGCTTACCGCAGGGCGAAACCGGCCATCGCCGGGCTGTTCCCGGAGGCTGCCGCCGGTTCCGCCGGTGGCGAACTGCTCGACCGGGGTCAGGTCGGCTTGGGGTCAGGTCGCCCTGACGCTCAGGATGAAGCCGTCGATTTCCCGTTTCAGGGTTTCGGCCTGCTGCGAGAGATCGACAGCCGAATCGCGCGCATCGCTCGCCAGACGTCCGGTTTCAGACGACGTCGAGGTGATCTGGGCGATATGATTGGAGACGTCCAGCGTGCCCCGGGCCGCGTCCTGGACACTCTTCGAAATTTCCAGCGTCGCGTTTCGCTGTTGCGCCGTATCGACCTCAATGCCGGACATGATTGCGCTGATTTCCGCGATGATGTTGGAGATGTCTGCCATCGCCTCGCGCGTCTCACCCGTGATGCCCTGAATGCTCGCGACATGGGTGGAGATTTCACCCGTTGCCTGACTGGTCTGGTGGGCGAGATTCTTCACCTCCGAGGCGACCACCGCGAAGCCTTTGCCCGCCTCGCCCGCCCGCGCCGCTTCGATCGTGGCGTTGAGCGCCAGCAGATTGGTCTGGGAGGCGATCGCCTGAACCAGCTGCACCACGGCGCCGATCCTTTCGGCGGCTTCCGACAGCGCGTGAATGGTGTCGCCGCTCTTGCGCGCCTGGGCGGCCGCCCCCTCGGCACGCTGCGTGGCGTCGGTCACGCGCCGGCTGATGGTGCCGATCGACGTCGTCATTTCTTCCGCCGAACTGGCGACCGTCTGTACGCTGGTGCTGGCCTGGCTTGCGGCGCTTGCAACCGCACCGGCCTTGGTGCTGGTTTCGTTGGCGGCCTGCGACAGGGTCTCCGCATTGCTTTTCAAGCGCACCGCTGACGAAGCCACGCTGCCGACGACATTGGCGACGAGGTCGTTGAAGTCCCGGATC
>JBAQER010000367.1:0-2057 GCA_049286845.1 Bradyrhizobium sp. | reverse complement strand
GCCCCGTCCTTGTCGCCGGATGTCGAGGTGCAGGAAATTCTGCTGCCGCAGACGCGGCTGGCGGTCGCCGTGGATTCCCTGGCATTGAGCGGCGGATCGCGCGCCGCGGCCGGCGCCGCGCTGACCTTGTTGCAGGAGGGACTGCAGGAGCTCGGCAAGGCCTCGCCGGCGCCGGGAGCGGTGCGAGACCTGCGCAGCGAAGACGTCACCTTCCATACCAACGTGCCGCCGCCGCCGTTCCGCGGCGCGCAACCGACGGCGCAGCCCGTCGCCTTGCCGTCGCTTCCATCGGACGTGCCGCTCGCCACCACAGCGCATCATCTGCTCGGCGATACCGACGCCGCTATTGCGCGCCAGACCCTGCTTCAGGTGGCTTCATTGCCCGACCGTGTCGATGCATCAACCGCACGGATCGATCCTGCGGCGCCGCGCTGGCATTTCGAAATTCCGTTTGCCACGCCGCAAGGAACCGCGCTGGCGCAGTTCGAAATTTCCCGCGACGGCGGCGGCAGCGAAGTCGAAGCCGCCAAGCGGGTATGGCGGGCGCGGTTTTCGCTCGACGTCGAACCGGCCGGTCCCGTGCATGCGCTGGTGTCGCTGGTCGATGACAAGACCTCGGTGCGGATGTGGGCGGAACGGCCCGCGACCGCGGCGCAATTGCGTGCCGGTGCCGCGCAGCTCAGCCAGGCGCTGAGCAGGGCAGAGCTCGTGCCCGGCGATATCGTGATCCGTGACGGCACCCCGCCGCAATCGGCCCCCGCGCCCACCGGGCATTTCCTGGACCGCGCGCTATGACCGTGGAAACCAGGCGCCAGCTTGCAGTCGCGCTGCATTACGACAGGACCGGCGCGCCCCGCGTCGTCGCCAAGGGCAAGGGCTCGATCGGCGCCAAGATCATCGAAGTCGCCAAAGCCCACGACATTCCGATCGAGGAGAACGAGGTGCTTGCCGGCGCGCTCTCCAACGTCGAGATCGGCGACGAGATTCCGGCCGAGCTCTACAAGGCGGTGGCGGAAGTGCTGGTGTTCGTGCTGCGGCTGTCGGGGCGAATTCGCTAATTTCCGATCGTCATTATTTTACCACGATGCCGGATGCATCGTCGGCCGCCTTCAACGCCATCGGATGCTTCCGTGATCAATCGCCGTCATGCGCTCGGCCTGCTTGCCGCCGCCAGCCTTTTGCCCTCCCGCAGTCATGCCAATGTCGCGTATCAGCGCAGCGAGATCCGTGCCGATCTCGCCAAGCGGTTTGCCGACGAGGGAACGGCTGGCACCTTCGTCGGCTACAAGACTGACGACTATCTCATCATCGCCAGCGACAAGGATCGTTCCGGCGAAACGAAGCTGCCGGCCTCGACCTTCAAGATTCCGAATTCGATCATCGCGCTGGAGACCGGCGTGGTCGAAGACCCGGACAAGGATGTCTTCAAGTGGGACGGCGTTACCAGGAGCATCGAAGCGTGGAACAAGGACCACACCTTGCGCACGGCGATCGCCGCCTCAGTGGTGCCGGTCTATCAGGAGATCGCCCGGCGGATCGGGCCGGAGCGGATGCAGAAATATCTGGACCTCTTCGAATATGGCAACCGCAACATCGGCGGCGGCATCGACCAGTTCTGGCTGACCGGCGATTTGCGCATCGATCCGGTGCAGCAAATCGATTTCGTCGACCGGCTGCGGCGCGGCGCGTTGCCGGTGTCGAAACGCAGCCAGGATCTGGTGCGCGATATCCTGCCGGTGATAAAAGTCGGCGATGCCGTGATCCGCGCCAAGACCGGGTTGTTGGGCGCCGAGCGCGGCGAACCCTCGCTCGGCTGGCTGGTGGGCTGGGCCGAGAAGGGCAGCGCCAATACCGTGTTCGCGCTCAACATGGATTGCCGCGAGCCGCGCCATATCGCCAGCCGCATCAAGGTGGCGCAGCAATGCCTTGCCGATATCGGCGCGATCTGATCCGCTGCGGCGAGCAGAGGGAAGTCGAGATGACCGACGTGCCGCATGATCCCGCCCCGCGAGCTCTCCGCGAGATCGCAAGCTTCCACGCCCACGTCTATTACGATC
>JBAQER010000366.1:0-1934 GCA_049286845.1 Bradyrhizobium sp. | reverse complement strand
TTCCTCGAGTTCCAGGACAATGAAGTCGGCACTGAAGTCGATGGTGGCCTCCCCTTCGAAGTACTTGCCGTAGGCGCCCTCGCGCGTATAGGGGTGAAGCATCGTCGCCAAGTCTTTCAGCCTGCGGTCGTCCTCGTGCTTGTCTGCGTCTAGGCGCCCGGTCGCCAGCAGGTCGTGGATATCCGACACCGTCATGGCGTTGCGCTTATCGTTCCAGACCTTTTTGATCGCGGCGCCGAGCGTCGAATACTGGAATCCGTTCAACGGCTCGCGCGGGGAAACCATCTGGGCGAGGAGCGGCTGCAGCAGTTCCATGTCCTCATCGATGTCCTCCACCAGGGTGAAGGGATTGAGCGATAGAGGCGCCGATTCGGAGAACTCGATGAAGTTTCCGCCAAAATACCGGCAAGCCTTCTCGTAAGATCGTCCGACATCGATGATCCACACCTTGGCGCCGGTGCCCAGGTACGCGCTAGCGATCTCATTCAAGAGCAGGGACTTCCCCGAGCCGGAGGTGCCGGCGATGGCGACGTTGTAGTTGCCGGCGGGATTGTCGTAGACGTCGATCTGCATGATCTGACCGCGCCGGCCGCCGAAGAGGAGCACCGGAGTGCCCGTCCCCTGCCATTCGGCGATGACAGGGGAGAGGTGCACGGCGTTGGCGGAGGTCTTGGTGGTGATCCGCTTCATGCGCTTCAAGTCCCCGTGAAACGGAACGGATAAGGTCATCGGGAGGCTGCCGATCAGCGCCTGGGTCATCATCAAGGTGTCGCTCGTTAGCTCGAAACCTCGCGCGCGAAAGATCGCGCGGGCTGCTTGTTCGGCGCGAGTGACCTCCTCGGGCGGGGCGAAGAGCGCCACCGTGTGGTGCAGATCGACCAACTGTTGGCCCTCGTCCAGGGCCTTCAGTACGATGTCCCAGTCGGCCTTCCTCTCCTGGAGATCGGGGAGGAACCGGGCCATGTAGCTCGTTGCATTGGTGGTGGCGCGGGCGGCCTTGATATAGGCCCAGTTGCGCGTCGCCTCCGGGTCGAGCACGTGGACGCCCAGGCTGAGCAGAAACGGGCAGGGAAACTGGAGCGTGCCCTGATAGAGATCGCCGATCAGGCTTCCCATGTTCCAGAGAGCGAACCGCGGTGGAAACGAACGCACCGAGAGCAGCCGCAGATCGGTCGCAGCGGAGTCCGCAGCATTACAAAGCTGGATTTCCGATTTACGAATCCGCATATGCGTTGCCCGGTCGATCACCTGGTCGCGAAGCTCCCGCCCTTCGTCGTAGGTGAGAGGAAGTGAATCGCCGCTCGACCGATGGGGATCAATGAGCGCCGAGACCCAGTTGATGAGATCGGATGCGGTGAAAGGTCTCGACGGGAACCCGGCTGCGTGAAGCGTTGCCCGAGCGCCTTCGCGTAGCGAAAGCAGGTCGTCCAGCCGGGCGAGGTCCTCCGGATTGCCGGGGATCGACACGCTCAGCACCAGGCGAAAGTCCCGCAAGAGATAGCTTTGCGCCGGCAGCAGCGACCGGTGGCTGCCCAAGAGGTAATGGTCGACGCGCTTACGCGCCATGGTGCGGTAGAGGTTGGTATGATGGCCGGCGCGGCCCAGGCTTGCAAGCTCCGGGACCTCGTCATCGGCGAGGCGCATCCGCGCGTAGGCAGCAAGGCGCCTGCGAATGTCCGGACTTGCGAATAGGTGAAACTGAAGGCCGGTGCCGGGTGGGGATGCGGCGAAGAGGCTCGTCAGGATTCTCGTCATCTCTTCATCGGCCCCGGACTGGGGGCGTAGTTCCAGGCAAAAAGCCAGAGAATCGCGGTTCACGAAAACTTGCTGGTCATCGAGATAGGCGCGGTAGGGGAGCCACTCGGAAAACGATGCGGCATCCTCCGAAGCGCCCCCGGGGTGCCGGCGCGCCGAGCCGGGAGAGAGGTCGGACA
>JBAQER010000365.1:0-9129 GCA_049286845.1 Bradyrhizobium sp. | reverse complement strand
TCGGCGCCGGGCTCGGCGCCACCACCGCGAATTTCAAGGGCGGCATCGGTTCGGCGTCGGCGGCAACGGCAGGCGGCATCAGGGTCGCAGCCCTCGCGGTAGTCAATGCGGTCGGCAGCGTCACCGTCGGCGACGGGCCGTGGTTCTGGGCAGCGCCCTTTGAAAGCGGCGATGAACTGGGCGGCCGCGGATGGCCGCCGCAGTTCACGCCCGAGATGCTGGCGATGCGGATCAAGGGCGGCGCGGCCGCGACCGCGGTGGAGAATACGACGCTGGCGGTAGTCGTGACCGACGCGGCGCTGACCAAGCCCCAGGCCCAGCGGCTGGCGATGATCGCGCAGACCGGCTTTGCCCGCGCGATCTATCCGGTGCATGCGCCGCTCGACGGCGACGTGGTGTTCGCCGCGGCCACCGGCGCGAAGCCGATCGATCCGCTTGCCGGCCTCACCGAACTCGGCATGGTCGCGGCCAATGTCATGGCCCGCGCCATCGCGCGCGGCGTTTACGAGGCAACAGCACTGCCCTTCCCCGGCGCGTTACCGGCGTGGAAGGACCGCTTCGGCTAGCGGCAGGATTTCACCCACGCGCGTTTAGCGGGATCAGGCGTTGACCGAAAGCGATGCGGTCGCTGCGGACGAAATTGCCTTGGCCTGCCGCGCAATCATCTGCTCGATGAAATTATAGGACGAGGTCGCGGCGCCGGATGCTGACGATGCCGCTGGCGACGTCATCGTTACACTGGAACCGTCGGCATAGGTCAGTGACGTCGTGGTCGAGCCGTCGCTGTTGGTGACCGTTGTGCTCGTTGCACCCTGCAAGGCCTGCATCAGCGGGTCCGAACCTGAACCGCCCGGATCCGTGGCACCGCCGGACTCGCCGACCTGATGATGGTGGCGGTGAACCTTGCCCTGCAGCGCCGACATCATCTCGTTGAGGCTGACCGAGCCGTCGCCATCCTTGTCCATCTTGCTGAACACGTCGTCGGCCTGCGCGGTATTGGTTCCGCCGGCGCCGAGCGAATTCTCGAATTCCGATTTGCTGAGCTTACCGTCGCCGTCGGCATCGATCTGTGAGAACAGGTCCTTCAGCGGGTTGGATCCGTCTGATGACGACGCGCCGTCGGACCCGCCTGTCGAGGAACTCGTCTGGCCGAGCGCCGCGAGCAAGGCGCTCATCAGTTCGGGCGATAGTGCGCCGGACTTCGAGGAGGAGCCCTTCGGCGTCGGACTCGAATTGGACAACAAACCTGGGCTTTCGGTGCTGCCGAAGAAATCCGGCGTTTGCCTGTTCTGCGTGACACCGGTGGTCGAGGTCGACTTCTTCGCAGTGAGCGCCTGCAGCGCGGCGAGAGCGGATGAGGCGGCGCCGAGACCTAGCAGCATGGCAGAACTCCGACATTGGCCGCATGGCACGGCCCTTCACTTCCACGCCGAAGAGTCAGCAAACGCCGTGCCATCGCGAAAACCCAATAAAACAGCGGCTTTTCGTCCCGAGCGGTCCGCCGTTGCCCGGCAATTGATGCCGCCAACGGCAGAATTTTCCGCTTCCCAGCTGCCGCCTGCCCGCATTGCCCCCGGGCTTGGCGCGTGTTACGCGAAAACCGTTCTGCACACTTCCCGTTCTGCACGCTTCCAAAGTGGCCCGGAAAACAGCGCACATGTCTCAGCAATTTGCCGCCCGCCCCCTGGTCATCGCGCCGTCGATCCTGGCTTCCGATTTCGCCAGGCTCGGCGAAGAGGTCCGCGCCGTCGATACGGCCGGCGCCGACTGGATCCATCTCGACGTGATGGACGGCCATTTCGTGCCCAACATTTCCTACGGCCCCGACGTCATCAAGGCGATGCGCCCGCACACCAGGAAGATCTTCGACGCGCATCTGATGATCTCGCCCTGCGATCCCTATCTCGAGGCCTTCGCCAAGGCCGGCTGTGATCACATCACGGTGCATGCCGAGGCAGGCCCCCATCTGCATCGCTCGCTGCAGGCGATCCGCAGCCTCGGCAAGAAGGCCGGCGTCTCGCTCAATCCGGGCACGCCGATCTCGGCGATCGAATATGTCATCGACCTGATCGACCTGGTGCTGGTGATGTCAGTCAATCCCGGCTTCGGCGGCCAGGCGTTCATCCCCTCCGCGCTGGGCAAGATCCAGGATCTGCGCGCCATGACCGCAGGCAGGCCGATCGATATCGAGGTCGATGGCGGCGTCAGCGCAGATGTGTCCGGCCAGCTCGCCGCTGCCGGCGCCAATGCCTTCGTCGCCGGCTCCGCCGTGTTCAAGGGCGGCACCACGGAAAGCTACAAGGCCAACATTTCCGCGATCCGCAACGCGGCGGCGCTGGCGCGCGGCGAAGCGATCTGACGCCTCCCTGGCCGTTCCTGGTCGAACGCATTCCTGCGTTGCCGCGACCAACGAACATGACCATGGACGAATTGCGATCGACGTTGTTTTCGGCAGGGTTGCGGCGGCTGCTCTCGGAAACGCTGCAACCCGGCGAGCGCGTGCTCTGGCAGGGCCAGCCCGACGGTGTTGCCGACATGATGATGTGGCGCTTTCTGTGGTGGATCGGATTTCCCTGGCTGCTTGTCACGGCGATCGCGATCTCCCGAGGCTGGATCGATCAATCGACGCCATTCCTTCTGCTGTCCGGGACCATGATGGTTGCGGCACCGCTGGTGATGCTGCTGTACGACCTGCAGACGCTGTGCGTGATCACCAATCGGCGCGCGCTGATCCTGCGCACGGCCTGGGGCAAGCGGACCGTGACCGCAACCGCCTTTGCGGACATGGACGCCACGTTCGAGATTCTCGACATCGGCCGCGGCGCCGGCCACCTGAATTTTGCCTCAGGGGTTTCGACCCGTTCCCCCGATACCGACTACACCGGCCGCTACGGGTTTCGCTGCATTCGCGACGCCTCAGCCGTGCGGGATATTCTCGAGCGCGCGCGAGGACGCGGTCACGCCAGCGTATGAACGATCACCGGTCCGGCGACGGCTGTGGCTGGCCCGGTGAGCAGCGGCGTCAGATTCTGCTCGATCCAGGCGACACCGCGCCTGTTCGACTCCTCCGCGCCTGCGAAATTGTTGAAGATGCTGATCGCCGTCACCGTGTCGTCGGGCGCATAGACCACGTAATAGGCTATGAAACCTTCGACATCACTGATGATTGGAATGGCGCCTTCCTTGATCCTGCGTGTCAGCTCTTCGGCCATGCCGGCCTTGGCCTTGCCCTGACGAATGGCGGCGTACATGGGAATTCCTCCCTCACGAACAGCAGCACCCCCGCGCTGAACCTTACGCCATCCCGCGCAACCGCGCCATCCAGCGTTGGCCGACCAACCGATCGAGGGCAGCCGCTCGAAAGTTGAGCGCAGCTAGAACATTGCCTCCCCGGGCTCCTTGCCTGTTCCCTCCAGCTCCTGCAGCGGCGCCTGCCGCGGCGGCCGCACGACGGTCACGCTACACGGCGCTTCCGCCGCCACCTTGGCGGAAACGCTGCCGAGCAGCGTGCGCACCAGCGAACTCTGGCGCGCGCCGATCACGATGTGATCGACATGATTGGCTTCGGCGAATTCGAGGATTGCGGAAGCGGGATCGATGGCTTCGAGGACATGGACGGTGAGCCGGTCCTCGTCGAGCTTGAGCGGCGACGCCCAATGCTTGAGCGCAACCATGCGGTCGATGTGCTTGTTGTTGCCCTCTTCGTCGAGGGTCCGGTCGATGGTGACGCGGCCGAGCTTCAGAACGTTCAGGCAGGCCAGCCTCGCGGAAGGCAGGGTGGCGAGAATCCTTTCGGCGGTGACGCGCAGTGCCTCGTTGAGCTGCTCCGATCCCTCCGTGGTGTCGATCGCGACCGTCAGGATCGGGCATGAGGCCAGTTGCGCCGCCAGATCCGCTTTCGGCTTCGGCTGGGTCAGGCCGCGGTTGAAACGGCGGCGCCAGACCGTGCTGAGGGGATCGCGCACCAGCCGCTCCGCTCGCGCGGTCAGCTTGACCTGGCCGGGATGGCCGAGATCGAACGCCAGATGCGACGCCGTCGGATAACGCCAGACCGGCTCGATCTCGAGGCACCGCAGCACGATCTCCTGCAGCCAGGGCGGATAATCCGCCCGCAGCTGGCGCGGAGGATGCGGATCGCGCCACAGCCGCCGCCGCATGCCGCGCAGGGTTTCGGTCTCGCCGAACGGCCGTTCGCCCGTGGTGAAGAAGTAGAGCAGCACCCCCAGCGAAAACAGGTCGCTGCGCGGATCGTCGCGCACCCCGAGCAGCCGCTCCGGCGCCATGTAGGGCGCGGTGCCGTAGGGCAGGCGGAATTCTTCCTGCAGCAAATCCGGCAACTGGTTGTGATGCGACAAACCAAAGTCGATCAGCACGGCTTCGCCGCTGGGACGAAACATGATGCTGCTCGGCTTGATGTCGTGATGGATGACGTTCTGGGTGTGCAGATCGGCCAGCGCGGTGGCAATCTTGCCGACGATCGCCCTCGCCTCTTCATAGGAGATCGGCAGTTCGCTCAGGCGCTCGTACAGCGTCTTGCCCGGAATGCGTTCGATCACGACATAGGGCTGGCGGGCGAAGTCGCCTGCCCCGAAGCAGGCCGGCACGTGCGGCCCCGACAACCGCGGCAGGATCATCTGCTCCATCTCGAACCCGACGATGGCGGCGGGATCTTCCCCTTCGGAAATCCGCGGCACTTTCATCAGCATCGGCGTGTCGCTGTCGGGCCAGGTCACGCTCCACAGCGTCGCCATGCCGCCACTATGCACGCGCTCCCCGACCGTGAAGCCGTCGATGACGGCGCCGGGCTCAACCAGCGTCTTGACCATCGCCTACCTCCCGACCTTGAGCCGGTCGGCCAGCCAGAGCGGCAGCCCGTTTTCGCGAATCCGCGCTGCCGCCGCCTCGACGTCGTAAGGTACCCGGCAATAGGTGACTTCCCCGGTTGCGGTATCGAGCATCGCAAACGAAGCCGCCGGATTGCGGTCGCGCGGTTGCCCCACCGAGCCGAGAACAGCGAGCCAGCGCCTGCCGCCAAGCAATTGCACCGGCACCCCGGATGTCGGGACGAAACTCGTCATCTTGGCGGTTGCCGACATGGAGTAGAGCGCCGGCTGATGGATGTGGCCGCAGAAGGTGACGTGGGCGTCGGTCGCCACCAGGCTGCGCGCGGCGTCCGCCGTGCTCTGTACGTAGCGCCATCGCGCCGGCGTGCTGGCCTCGGAATGGACGTAGAGGCGATCGTCCTCCTTTAGCGTCAGCGGCAGTTCTGCCAGAAAGCGCCGCTGTGCCGCATTCAGCCGCCCGCGCGTCCATTCGATCGCGGCCTGGGCCTCGGCGTTCATGGTCTCGGAAGGCGTACTGATGGCGTTGTCGTGGTTGCCGCGCACGGCCATCGCCCCGCTGTTGACGAGGTCCATCACCGTCTCGACCGTCCATTCCGGATCGGCGCCATAGCCGACGTAATCGCCGAGACAAACGAACCGTTGCGCGCCGCGCACCCGTGCATAATCGAGGCAGGCGCTAAACGCCTGCCGATTGGCATGGATATCCGCAAAGACCGCCAGCAGCACAATTTCCTCCACCCGCACGATATCGGCCGCGCCTGTGCACGAATTGAGGGATATCAAACAACACGGCGAGGCCGTCCCGCAATCGCGCTGATAGCAGCGATCGGATCAGCAGAGACATACGGCGTGTTGGTGTACTGTGGAAATTCGCGCGCGGAGAAATCTATCGCTTGCCCGGCGCTTCCAGCCCCCTGAGCAGCAGCGCCAGCACGGCGTCGATTCTTGCTGCGAGCTCGGCATCGTTCCATTCCTCGGAATGGGCGGGATGATGGAAACGGATGGTGGCGTCGAACACCGCACGCGAAGTGGCCTTGACGTCGGCGATCTCGAACACGCCCTGCTTGACGCCGTCGGCCAGAATACGTTCGACCTGATCGCAGAGGCATTCCTTGTGCGAACTCACCGCCTGACAGGCCTCCTGGGCCAGCGCCAGATAGGTCGCGAACATCTCGGGATCGTCGGACAGTTTCTTGTGCTTGTTCGCAAACAGCGTGCGCAGCCAGCGCTCCAGCCGGGCCGGCGCCGGTCCCGACGCGTCCACGATCTTCTGCAGTGGCGCATTGAAGCGGTCGAGCCAGCGTTTGGCCACCGCCTGGCGCAGCGAAGCCTTGCTCGGAAAATGCCGGTAGACGCTGCCGTGGCTGACATCGAGCGCGCGGGCGACGTCCACCACGGTGGCTTTCGCCAGCCCGAACCGGCGCAGCACGTCCTCGGTGACTTCGAGGATCCGCTCGGGGGTCAGAACTACATTCTCGTTCATGCGCGCACCGTCTGCTTCCAGTCGTTGTGGCGGGGCGGCATCGCCGCCGCCCCCTTTTAACGGGCTAACCGGCTGGCCTGCGCTTCAAGGTGGCGGGCAACCCGGGCATTAAGCCATCGTGTGATTTGTTGGGTCAAATGAAAGATCTCGATCGTCATGGCGAAGTCCTCTGCAAGTCGGCTGGCCCGCGGTCGATCGGCCGGCGGGCGAAGCTGACGCCGTAATATTGGCGTCGAGGGCTATATAGCCTATCGCGATGACAGATTACAATATCTGTCAGTCAATGTTTCGTGAGCGGGTTCGTCCGTGACCAGCCGGCGGCGCAACGGCCGCCGGGGCGGCGTTTGTCTCACCGGTGCGGCTCTGCTAAAGCGCGGCGTAACCCCTGAACCGTCAGAGTCGTCGATGATCCCCCGCTACACCCGCCCGGAAATGGCCTCCATCTGGGAGGCCCAGACACGCTTCAAGATCTGGTTCGAGATCGAGGCGCATGCAGCGGACGCGTTGGCCGAACTCGGGGTGATCCCGAAGGAGGCCGCCAGGACGATCTGGGCCAAGGCCAAAAATGCGACCTTCAACGTCGAGCGGATCGACGAGATCGAGCGCGAAACCAAGCACGACGTCATCGCCTTCCTCACCCATCTCGCCGAGATCGTCGGCCCCGAGGCGCGCTTCGTGCACCAGGGCATGACCTCCTCCGACGTACTCGACACCTGCCTCAACGTGCAGCTGACCCGGGCCGCCGACCTTTTGATTGCCGACGTCGACAAGGTGCTGGCGGCGCTGAAAAAGCGCGCCTTCGAGCACAAGATGACGCCGACCATCGGCCGCTCCCACGGCATCCACGCCGAACCGGTGACGTTCGGGCTGAAGCTCGCTTACGCCTATGCGGAATTTACCCGCGCCCGCGAGCGGCTGGTGATTGCCCGCAAGGAAGTCGCGACCTGCGCGATCTCCGGAGCGGTCGGCACCTTCGCGCAGATCGATCCGCGCGTGGAGGCCCATGTCGCCAGGGCGATGGGACTCGCGGTCGAACCGATCTCCACCCAGGTGATCCCGCGCGACCGCCACGCGATGTATTTCGCAACCCTCGGCGTCATCGCCGCTTCGGTCGAGCGGCTCGCCACCGAGATCCGGCATCTGCAGCGCACCGAAGTGCTGGAGGCCGAAGAGTTCTTCTCCGAAGGCCAGAAGGGCTCCTCGGCGATGCCGCACAAGCGCAACCCGGTGCTGTCGGAAAACCTCACCGGCCTGTCGCGCATGGTGCGTGCCTATGTGACCCCGGCGATGGAGAATGTCGTGTTGTGGCATGAGCGCGACATCTCGCACTCCTCGGCCGAACGCATGATCGCGCCCGACGCCACCGTCACGCTCGACTTCGCACTCAATCGGCTGGCGGGCCTGGTCGACAAGCTGCTGATCTACCCCGAGAACATGCAGAAGAACCTCGACCGCCTCGGCGGCCTCGTGCATTCGCAGCGGCTATTGATCGCGCTGACGCAAAAGGGCTGCAGCCGCGAGGAATCCTACAAACTGGTGCAACGCAACGCGATGCCGGTGTGGCGCGGCCAGGGCGATTTCCAGACGCTGCTGAAAAAGGACGCCGAGGTGAAGAAGTACCTCAGCGATACCGAGATCGAGGAACAGTTCGACCTCGGCTATCACTTCAAGCACGTCGATACCATCTTCAGGCGGGTGTTCGGCGAAGCGTGACGCGAAGCGTCGCCACGGGCAGCGTGATCGCGGACGGCGGCGTGCGGCGGGGTGATGCGACCCGCATCGAACTGCCGAAAGCCTGCGCCGGAATTTCAGCCGTGCGCCGGCTCCGGCATCGCCTTGGCGGGCGAGCCGTAGATCCGCATCAGCACGAAGGTCACGAGCAGGATGGCTAGATAGACCACAAGCTGCATCGCGGTGGGCTGATCGGTGTAACCGATCAGCGTGTGCAGCGCGCGGCCGAGGAAACTGGAATCCGACAACAGCCAGCCGGAGTCCCAGACGATGGTGTCCATCGCCGTCAGCCAATTGGCCTGTTCGAGAAAGTGGGTCGCCTGCGCCGCCATGCCGGCGGCCAATAGCGCAATCAGCGCCGTTGTGGTGGCGAACAGCGCGCGCATCGGAATGCGCAGTAGCCCGACATAGGTCAGCACGCAGACGAGCGCGCCGAGCAGGAGTCCGCCGAAGCCGCCGAGCGCCACGCTCCAGGCCGAGTCGTCCCCCGCCGCCAGCACGCCGTACAGGAACAGCACCACCTCGCTGCCCTCGCGCAGCACGGCAACGCCGACCACGACCGCAAGCGCCAACAGCGACTTCGACCCCTCGACCACCGCCTGTCCGGCGGAGCGCAGTTCGCCGGCGAGTTCGCTGCCGTGACGCGCCATCCAGACATTGTGCCAGGTCAGCATCACGACAGCCACGGTCAGGATCGCCGCGTTGAACAGCTCCTGCCCCATACCCGCGAACAGATTGGAGAGCGCGCCGGCGAACGCCGCGACCACGCAGGCGGCCAGCACGCCCGCCAGCACGCCGCCGCCGATCCATCGATTGCGGTGCGGTACGGTACGCGTGACCGCGAGCACGATGCCGATGATCAATCCGGCCTCGAAAACTTCACGGAAGACGATGATCAGCGCAGCGAGCACGACGCCCCTTTTACTTCACGACCAGCGCGCCGCGAGCCGTCTTCTCGTTGTATTCGTCGAAGAACTCGTAGCGACCGGGCTTTTGCGCGCGGACATTGATAGTCGCATCGCTGCCGCCGGCAATCACTTTCTCCACCTTCAGGGTCTTGCTCTCGAATTC
>JBAQER010000364.1:0-7382 GCA_049286845.1 Bradyrhizobium sp. | reverse complement strand
AGGAACACCTGCTCCAGCGTCGTCCGGTTATAGCGGGCCATGATCTGGTCGGGACTGTCGTCGTCCTCGATGCGGCCGCGCTTCATGATGATGACGCGGTCGCACAATCGCTCCACCTCCAGCATGTTGTGCGACGCCAGCAGGATGGTCGCGCCATGGGCCTTGCGATAGGTCTCGAGATGCCGCCGGATCCAGTCGGCGGTATCGGGGTCGAGCGAGGCCGTCGGCTCGTCCAGCAGCAACAGCTCCGGCTGGTTGATCAGCGCCTTGGCCAGCGCCACGCGCGTTTTCTGCCCGGCGGAGAGCTTGCCGTTGGCACGGTCGAGGAAGTCGGAAAGGTCGAGATCAGCGGCCAGCTTTTCGATGCGCCCGGACAAATTCTCGACGGCATAGAGGCGGCCGAAGATCGTGAGATTCTGCCGCACCGTGAGCCGCATCGGCATGTCGACATAGGGGCTCTCGAAGTTCATCCGGCCGAGCACCTCGGCGCTCTGGTCGGGCATCGAACAGCCCAGCACCTGGATGCGTCCCGACGTCGGCAGCACCAGACCCATGATCATGGCAATCGTCGTGGTCTTTCCGGCGCCGTTGCCCCCGAGCAGCCCGGTGATGCTGCCGCGCCGAATCCGGAACGATACGTCGTCGACGGCGCGGGTGGTCTTGTAGAGCTTGACCAGGTGCGCAACGTCGATCGCAGCCGATCCTGCCGGATCGGCCGCGGGCAAGCCGGACAATGCTGCGTCTTCAACGATCATGCGGGCCGTTCATTGGGCCATTGCCGCGGCAAGCGCAAGACGGTGCCGAGCCCTTGGATTGCTGGCCCGACCTTCCCGAACAGCCTGCTGCAACGCCGGCCCGAGGGTCCCTCGAACCAAAATATCGAAAACAACCCCATGCACAGTAAGGAAGTCGGTGGCCTGCATGCCAATTTGTGGTCGGGGACCTGCGCGGCTAAGCTGCCGGGATGATCGACGTCGCAGCCTCCGATTTTCGCCATCCGCGCCGCCATGTCCGTCTGGATACCATCCTCCGGCTGCGCTGGCTTGCCGCGCTCGGCCAGCTCGCCGCCATTTTCGTCGTGGCGCAGGGGCTCGAATTCGACGTCCCGGTGATTCCCTGCATCGCCATCGTCGCCCTGTCCGCCGCGCTCAACCTGGTGCTGCAGATCGCCTTCAACCCGATGCAGCGGCTGGAACCGGTCTATGCGGCGGCGCTGCTGGCGCTGAACATCGTGGAACTGGCGGGATTGCTGTTTCTCACCGGCGGCCTGCAAAACCCGTTCTCATTTCTGTTTCTGGCGCCGGTCCTGATCTCGGCCACCGCGCTGCCGATCCGGCTGACCATGGCGCTCGGCGTGCTGGCGATGGCCTGCGCCTCCGCGCTGGTCTTCTTCCATCTGCCGCTGCCGTGGGAGGGCGAGGAACCCATGGTGCTGCCGCCGATCTATCTGTTCGGGGTCTGGCTCTCGATCCTGCTCGCGATCGGCGTCACCAGCCTGTATGCGATCCAGGTCACCGAGGACACCCGCAAGCTTTCCGACGCGCTGGCCGCCACCGAACTGGTGCTGACCCGCGAGCAACACCTCACCCAGCTCGACGGCCTCGCCGCCGCCGCCGCACATGAACTCGGCACGCCGCTGTCGACGATCTTCCTAATCTCGCGCGAGTTGGAGAAGACCGTAACCGGCAACGGCCAGCTCGCCTCCGATCTCAAAACCCTGCGCGAACAGGCGCAGCGTTGCCGTGACATCCTGGCCAAGATCACGCAACTGTCCGCGACCGGCGCGCCGTTCGACCGCATGCCGCTGTCGACGCTGATCGAGGAGGTGGTGGCGCCGCATCGCGATTTCGGCGTCGCGATCAAGGTGCGAATTGCGGTGGCGGGAACCCGCGAGCCGGTGGGCAGCCGCAATCCGGCGATCCTTTACGGCGTCGGCAACATCCTGGAAAACGCCGTCGATTTCGCCCGCAAAACCGTGGAAGTGAACGCATGGTGGAATAACGAGACCGTCGAGATCGTGATTTCGGACGACGGCCCGGGGATCGCGCCCGATATGCTGAAGCGGATCGGCGAGCCCTATCTGTCGCGGCGGCGCGGCGCGGACGAGAGCGGGCACCACGGCCTCGGTCTCGGAGTTTTTATCGCCCGCACGCTGCTGGAGCGCACCGGCGCCAAGGTCTCCTTCACCAACCGGACGTTTCCCGATCACGGCGCCGTGGTCCAGATCGCCTGGCCGCGCAGCCGCTTCGAGGACGGGGAAACCGCCGCCGAACCAGCGGCTTAGAGCCGCACTCGGCCGGTCAGATGGCTGTTAAATCGACCATTTGCGGCCTTGGCAGCGCCGCGCTGCCACGCCATATGTGTACGGTCTGAGATAAGGGATGACAGAGCCTTGAACGCCAGCGCCGAACTGACTGATCAAGCCGACCGCTCGCTCCTGATCGTGGAGGACGACAAGCCGTTTCTGGAACGGCTGTCGCGCGCCATGGAAACCCGCGGCTTCACCGTGACATCCTGCGACAGCGTGTCCGACGGGTTGGCGCAAATCGGCAAGTCGGCGCCCGCCTTCGCGGTGGTGGATCTGCGACTCGGCGACGGCAATGGGCTCGACGTGGTGTCGGCGCTGAAGCGCAAGCGCCCGGATGCCCGCGCGATCGTGCTGACCGGCTACGGCAACATCGCCACCGCGGTGACCGCGGTGAAGATGGGCGCGGTGGATTATCTCTCGAAGCCCGCCGACGCCGACGATGTGGTCGCGGCGCTGCTGGCGAGCGGCACCGAAAAATCCGAACTGCCGCACAATCCGATGTCGGCGGATCGCGTGCGCTGGGAGCACATCCAGCGCATCTACGAGATGTGCAACCGCAACGTCTCCGAAACGGCGCGCCGGCTGAACATGCATCGCCGCACCCTGCAGCGTATTCTGGCGAAGCGCGCGCCGCGGTGAAGCGCGGCCATTGCCGGGCTTGACCTGGCAATCCATCTCGAAAGAATTTCTTCCTGATATCGATGGATGCCCGGATCAAATCTGGGCATGACGAGTGCGTGGGTGTCGGCTACTTCGGCGGCAGCCTCGGCTTCTCAATTCCAGCTTGTAGGGCGTTATTGGCGCAGCGTAACCCGCCGACGCACGAAGGTTGGATGGCGGATTACGCTTCGCTAATCCGCCCTACGGCCCTTGGGGGCGTCAATCATGGACGACATCATGACTACAGGCTTGTCGTTAACGGGCGCGACCATCGAGACGATCACCAATTGTTCAGCTAGCTGTACACCCGTGGTGAGTCGGCAAAAGCGAATTTCCTGCATGCCATTGCTTTGCTCCCCGGTTTTACGCGGAGCGAGGCGTTCAAGGAAGAGCTTCTCCACATCCTTACCGTTCACGCCAACAGCCGCCATGGTGCAGGTGACGACCGGCCGTCCATCGAGGGGGCCCTCAGTCACAGCTACAATCGTGTTCTCGGTGCCCTTGCTCGCGACCACCCAGCCTTCAAAGCGGTCCGGAGCCTGTTGGGGAGCGAGCATTGCGAGTGCTTCCGGTGGCAATGGCTTCCACTTGAATAAAACGGCCTCTGCCTTTGTGCGGTCGAAGCTTGGTCCGTTTGCAAGACAGGTATCGTAGAAGTTCTCCAGTGTCTTCCGTGGATCTTCGGCAATAGCAGGGACCGTCGCCGTCAGCAGCCAAGCCACTATGAGAAAATGTCGCAGCAAAACACCGGCCTCCCGATCCTTGAGTGTGCCGGTGCTGTACCACGTTCCTACGGCTCTCATAGCATCCTTCCACCTGCTCTTCGAGATTTGCGCCGTGGCTTCTTGGTCGGGCGATCATCAGCGCGTAGGGCGGCTAGCGCAGCGCAACCCGCCGATGCACGGAGGTGGATGGCGGATTACGCTTCGCAAATCTGCCTTACGGCCCTAATGAAATCGCTTGTAGGGCAATATAAGCATCCTTCGGTAGCACGCGACTTTCTAACGGGAGGCATCGTGAAGCAGACAAAGGCGGAAATCGAAGAAAAACTAGGGATGCTCTTCGCTTGGCTCCGGCATGTGGATGAACAACTCTCGTCGTCGCGAGACTTAATAAAATTTCTAGTGGCACGTGTGGACGGCATCGAGATTCGTATGGAGGGTGACAAAAGGCACTCACGGCCGCATGTACATATTAAATACAAGAACGATGGTCACATAGCTTCTTATGCAATTGACGACGGATCGCGTCTGGCTGGGGACGACTTGCCTCTATATTACGATCCTATCATCGCCCTTTGGATCAAGCAGAATCGAAAGAACCTGCTCAAGCTCTGGAAAAGTACGCAGCTTGGCAGGCGAAACGAAAAGATACTTATGAAATTTCAAACAACAGTATACGGCTAATGTGGAGAGCCTCATGAGTTGGATCGACTGGATACTGCTCGCTGCGGGCGCGGTGATCGTCTGGTTCACCGTCACCTATTTTATGGGCAACCCAGGCTTTTGGAAGCTGGTGGCAAAGAAACCCGACGAGGCATACGGTCTGTTCCTACTCAGCGGTTGCTTGGTGGATGAAGACCCTTTGCCAAACGCGCGTAGCAAATACGCTGGGCCTTTCAGGTTTATGACCTCTGACGGTGGTATCCATGTCGTCTATATCCCAGCCGATCAAATCATTGACATTCAAAAGCGAGTAGCGGCCGCAATTACTGACGGCTAAATTCGGCTTCCAACGGCGATGGGTTTCGCGAAAAGCGAAACCTATCCCATGGACTTAACAAACAGACGTTGCTATGCGACCCAACTCCGTCATGTAAAACTCAAAACGAGTGTGGCGTGGCGCCGCTCGAAAGATTGAGCGAAGAAAACCGGCCGGGCTTTTCTCCTGAGGAAGCAAGACAAGAGTCCCAATTATTTTATTGTTGAATTTCTTGATTGCGTGGTCGCTTTGGTGAGCGATCGCATTTCTGATGATTGTAATTCTTTCCATCGTTTCTCGTTCGGGCTTTTGTATGTCGCTGAATGGCTTGCCGTCTTTAAGATAAAGCAACGCACGCTTATGCGTATGCTCCTCGTAAGGCAGCCACGTCAAATATGGTCGTCCTTGTAATAGGATCTCGGTCAACGCATCTGACGAAGCAGTGGTCATCCGGGATGAAACTCCACGGACTTTTTTGTAGACTGCCTTTCCGTTCATTACGGACACGAACTGATCCTGCAGGAACACCTCAAAGCTCGTTACGCCTCTGATGAACAACGCCTCATAAACCGAGTGCAAATCACGCAATGCGATTCGGTCAGTCCTATAAAGACGCTCCATCCTCTCACGAGTAAAGTTTAGTTTTTGCAAATTTTTATGGAAATTACTCAACGGCGCGGAAGGCATGGGTTGTTTTCCGGACCGGTTAAGTACCCGATTATGATGCTGCGCTGCTTTGCATGTGCCGTTGCGCCTTTCGCTGCGCTGGCAACGTCTCTTGGGGCCTTGTCGTTGCTAAGCGCTGTAGCTGCCTTCTTTATTTGGGCGACTACATCATTCGAAATCGCTTTAGCTTTAACACGAGGCATTTTCTGATGTGGGCCTGAGGGATCGCGCAAGCCAAACTGAATCCCATGAACGGCAGCAAACAATGCGTAAAAAACCGTTCTATTCCGGAACAGCTTTCCTTCACCTACGGCAAAGAACCGCTCCGCCAACGTATCCATCGTTGCGCGAAAACGTAGCGCCACTTCCTTCTCATCCGGAAATTCTTCTTCATACAACTCATAATAAGCATCAATTGTGCTTTGCTTCTTTTCCAAGACGCCATCCATCGCAAGGAGCATAAACTCGCCAGTGAGTTCGACCTCACTCATACGCGCAATCTGATCATCGGAAAATATGCGCCACTCACTCCATCTGTCCAGTTGCTCAGTAGCAAGCTCATAAGCGAGTGTTTTAAAGGTTCCAAAGAATTCAGCGTTTCGTAGCTCCTGCGAATTTACTTTCAGGCCCGTCGAGTTCATGCGAGCAAAAATTTGTAGGATTTCACCATCCCCCGTCTCCGCAGAGAAGACCTGAGTGCTGAACTTGTAATCAAGTATCTTTTGCTTAAGGTCGTCATCGAGTTCTTTGAAGGAACTACCAGCGAGGTCTTTGTTATGAACCTTCTCTATCGAAAATTCGTCACGCTCCGACTTGTAATCCTTCACCAATCTGGGATCGATAAATGAAAGTATGGTGCGAATGCGTTGTTGCCCGTCCACGACCTCTCGCGTTGCTTGATATGTTCTTGTATCGGCGTGTCGATCTCGCAAGAAAATAATCGGCATGGGTAAGCCGCGAAGAATTGTGTCGATAAGGTATGACTTCGCCAACTTCTTCCATACCGGACGTCTCTGGAATCTCGGATTTAAATCCAGGAGACCGGATCTTGCCCAAGAAACAAAATCGCCGACCGTGTATGTCGTGAGTTGGATGTCTCGCATAGCGCCACCTGCCTTGAAACCCGCGCAGCTTCGTCCTCCCGCCATTAGCGGGACAGCCTTGCAGCGCGCCCATTATGGGCTATCGCCGCGCGTTCAGTCTAGGTGATAGGCGGGAAAGGGTCGATCGCATAGCGATCGGGGTGGGTTACAGCCCGTAGGGCCGGTTAGCGCAGCGTAACCCGCCGATGCATGAAGGTTGGATGGCGGATTACGCTCCGCTAATCCGTCCCACGGCCCTCGGTCTTTGAGTGGGTATGCCGACGCGGGCATGTCAAGCTTGTCCGAACCCTCCGTCAAGCTTGCACCAAGGCCAGGAAACCGCGAAAATTCAGCCCAGTTCACACGCCATCCGGGAATCCCATACACATGCAGTTTGATGACGTCATCCTCGGTCGCCGGAGTATCCGCGGTTACAAGCCCGATCCGGTACCCAGGGTGCTGATTGCGGAAATCATCGGTTTGGCGATGCGCGCTCCGTCGTCGATGAACACCCAGCCCTGGAATTTCTACGTCATCACCGGCGAGCCGCTGGATCGGATCCGCGCCGGCAACACCGAGCGGATGGTGGCAGGCATACCGCAGTCGCGCGAATTCCGCACGGGTCAAGCCTTTGCCGGCCGGCACCGCGACAGGCAGGTCGGCGTCGCCAAGCAATTATTCTCCGCCATGGGGATTGCGCGTGACGACAAGGACAAGCGCCAGGACTGGGTACTGCGCGGCTTCCGTCAATTCGACGCGCCGGTATGCGTGATCGTGACCTATGACCGCGTGCTGGACGGCAGCGACGATACGCCGTTCGATTGCGGCGCTGTGGCAACCGCCCTGGTGAATGCCGCCTGGTCTCGCGGGCTGGGCGCCGTGATCAACAGCCAGGGCATCATGCAATCACCCGTGGTGCGCGAGCACGCCGGAATAGCCGACGATCAGGTCATCATGAAAAGTAT